>JAAXJP010000190.1 GCA_012269805.1 Rubrivirga sp. | reverse complement strand
TCCCAGGACCGCGGCAGCACCGCCAGCCCGATGCCCCGAAGACGCCCGGAACTTTCCAGCGACCTCCTGGCCTACTGGTCCTCTTGGACGCGCTCCTGGTGCTCCTCGGGCGTCTCCTCCGCCTTGAGCTGCTCCGCCTCCCGCACCATCCGGTGGCCCTCCTCGACGTCGGCTCGCTCCGCCTCGGGGGTGTCCTGGAGGGGCTGGACGCCCGGGTTCATCTCCAACTCGATGAGCATCGGGAAGTGGTCGCTCCCGACGTGGTCGAGCCGGCGGAGCTCGCGGAGCGCGAAGTGGTCCGAGTGGAAGACGTGGTCGAGCGGGTACCGGAGCCACCAGTGGTCGGCGTGGAACGTCGAAAAGGTCCCACGGCCGACGCGCGGGTCGAGCAGGCCGGAGAGCTCCTGGAACAGGCGCGTCGTGTGGCTCCAGGCCACGTCGTTGAGGTCCCCCCCGACGACCACCGGTCCCTCGTGCTGGGCCACGTCGCGGCCGGCCCGGACGAGCTCGGCGTCGCGGAGGTCCGAGTCCTGCTGGATGTCGGGGCGGGGCGGCCGCGGGTGGAGGACGACGAGCGAGACGGGCTCGCCGGAGCGGAGCTCGACCGTCAGGAACAGGCTCGGGACCTCCTGCTCGACGAGGTGGCGGACCTCGGTCGAGGTCAGCGGCAGCTTCGAGTAGACGAGCATCCCGTACGTGTCGTCCTGCGGGACCTCGACGTGGTGCGGGTAGTCGTCCGCGAGGGCCCGCGCGGTCTCGGCCCACCAGCCGTCCGTCTCGACGGCGGCGATCACGTCGGGGTCGGCCTCGCGCATGACGCGGAGCCAGCGGTCCCCGTCGCGGTTCTCCATCAGCACGTTCGAGACCACGAACCGGAACCGCCGCGACGAATCGGCGAGGGCCGCCTCGGCGTCGAGCGTCTGGACCGAGTGGAGCGGCGTGTACGGCACCATCCGGACGACCTGGTACGCGGTCGCCGCGGCCAGGGCGACGAGCAGCACCCACTCCCACTTGGTCGGTTCGCCCATCCAGACGTCGAACGTGGCGTAGAGCGCGAGCACGACGACGGCCGCGACGGCGATCTGCATCCTCGGGAAGTCGAACATCCGGACCCACCACTCCGACGACCGCGTGAGCGGGAGCGCGGTCGCGAGCACGAGGACGACCGCGAGGACGGTCAGGACGATGCGGAGCGCGGTCACGGAGTCTCGGAGGGGGGCCGAGCGTACGGAGCGGGTCGCCCCCCGTTCCTCCGACGCCTCGGAGGTCCGTTCAGAGAGGGACCGAGGCGGAGGACCCCTGCCCCTACGCCCGCGCAAACTGCTTCCCTTGGAGCTGGCGGACAACGCCGCGGAACTCGAGTTGGAGGAGGTACACGAGCGCCGTCGCGGCGTCGACGTCGGCCTCGGCGCAGACGACGTCGAGCGGGCGCGGCTCGGGGGTCAGCACGTCGACGAGCCGTTGCTCGACGCGGTTGAGCGGCGGCGTGGGCTCCGACGGCGCGGCCGGTAGGTCAGCCGGGGGGTCGAGTTGCGGGGCGATCGCGCCGAGCACGTCGGCAGCCGAGGTGGCGAGGGCGGCCTCGCCGCACTGGATCTGGCGGTTCGTGCCGGAGGCCTCCGCGAACACGGAGCCGGGCACGGCGAACACCTCGCGGTTCTGCTCGAGCGCGATGCCGGCCGTCAAGAGGGCCCCGCCCGTCTCGTAGGCCTCCGCCACGACCGTCGCCCGGCAGAGCCCCGAGACGATCCGGTTGCGGCGCGGGAAGTTGACCGCGTCGGGCGCCGCGCCGAGCGGGAACTCCGAGACGACGGCGCCCGCGTCGCGCTCGAGGATGTCTCGGACCACGCCCGCGTGCCGCGACGGGTAGATCCGGTCGACGCCCGAGCCGAGCACGGCGACCGTCCGCCCGCCCGCGGCGAGCGCCGCGCGGTGGGCGGTGACGTCGACGCCGTAGGCCAGCCCGCTGACGACGGTCACGCCGGCCGACGCGAGGTCGCGGGCGAACGCCTCGGCGGCGCGCCGGCCGTAGTCGCTCGCCCGCCGCGTGCCGACGACCGCGACCGCGAGGCCGTCCGCCTCGGTGAGCCGGCCGCGCACCCAGAGGTGCGACGGCGGGTCGTAGATCCGCCGCAGGAGGTCGGGGTACTCGGGGTCGGAGAACGCGACGAGGCGCGCGCCGACGGCCGCGGCCTGGCGGAACTGGGCGTCGACGGCCGGCTCGTCGTCCCACGCCCGGATCGCCTCGGCGGTCTGCCGGCCGACGCCCTCGGCGCGGACGAGCCGGCCGGCCGGCGCCCGCATCACGGCCTCCGCGCTCCCGAGGGCCACCAGGAGCGCCCGGACCCGCCCGGGCCCGACGCCCGGCACCAGCGACAGCGCGACGAGCGCTCGGCGCTCCGCCTCGTCGGGCGGGCCGAGTCTGGGCAGGGATTCGGAGGCGAACAGGTCGGCCATGCCCGAACCTAGCGCGCCCCGCTGGAACGACATCCGGCGGGGCGCGCAGGCCGGGGAGACGAGCCGCTACCGCGTCGTCATGTGAATGTCACCGAAGTAGGCCGTCGCCGCGCCGCCCGTGTTGTCGGCGTCGGTCATGATGGCGACGCCCGAGATCGGCGGTGGGTCCTCGCCGAACGCCGCGCGGTAGTCGCGGACGACGTCGCGCCGCTCCGTCTGCCACTGGCCGAGGCCGGCCGATCCGCTCCGCACGGGCACCATCTGGACCCAGTCCGTAAAGGCGTTCGGGACGATCTCCGTCTCCCCGGACCGATTGGCCCAGACGTAGCTGAGCGCGCGGACCGGGATGTCGTCGTAGCCGAGCGCGCGGAGGGCGCGGTACTTGACGCGGTCCCCGAACGAGAGGTCGCCGGGGTCGTAGTCGAACGTGATGTAGATCCGGGCCGGGTAGTCGTCGCCGCCGCGGCGTCGGATGTTGCCACCGGAGATCACGTTCTCGGCCTTCCACCGCCACGTAAGGATGGGGAACTGGTTCGCGTCGAGGTCGATCCGCCGGACGAGCCCGGACGCCGAGCCGTCCGCCCGGCCGCGGACGACGGTCGTGCCGCCGTCGCGGACGAGCGCGTAGGCGCTGCGGGGCGCGTCGCCGAGGCTCATCATCTCCCACCCGTTGATGGTGCCGCCCGGCGACATGTTCGAGAACGAGGCGACGACGTAGTCGCCGGGCGCGAACGCCGAGAGGCCGAGCACGAGCACGGCGAGAGTGAGCGGGCGGAGCGGGGCCATGGCGGTGAGGGAGGCGTGTCTGTACCAACGGCCCCCCCGCGGACCCGATTCGCGCCGCCTGTAGGACGCCGCCGTCCCGCCGCGTCAGCCGCGCCCGGCCTCGAACGGCGGCCCGGCCAGCGCGGCGCCGAGGCGGACCGACTCGAGCACGGTCTCCCCCGTCACCGCCCCGCCGACCGCCTGGCGGACGCGGTGAGGGACGAACACGCCGTCGACCTCGCGGTAGTCGCGGAGGACGACCTCGACGTACTCCCGGCGCCCGCCCTGCCGCCGGAACGTCGTGATCCGCCGGGGCCGCCCCCCCTCGTCGAGCCCGATGATGAGCGGGTCCCGCCGGCCCGGCACGTCGACCCGGAGGAGGTCGGCGCCGAGCGCCTCGGCCGCGAGCTCGCCGCGGCGGGCGGCGAGCACGAGCGGCCGGAGCCAGAGCGCCGCCTGGAGCGCGTCGACCGCCGCCTCGGGGAGGGCCCGGACCGAGTCGCCGACGACGACGCGCCCGGCCTCGCCGTCGAGCCACGTCACGCGCTCGGAGCCGTCGGCGCGTGCCGTCCACCGTGCGGCGTCCGGGAGCCGGAGCGCGAGCGTCGAGCGGACCGTGACGTCCTCCTCCCCCACCCGCGCCCGCGTCCGCGACCGGACCTCGACCGTCTCGACGGCGTCGACCCGCTCGCGCCCGCCGAGCGCGTCGGCGAGGTCGCCCAGCGGGTCCGGCTGGGCGGCCGCCGAGGCGGCGAGGGCCAGGGTGAGGACGGCGGTGCGCATCGGCTACTCCGCCGGCTCGAACAGGAGCCGGCCGTCGGGGTCGAGCACGAGGTCGGCGCCGGCGGGCGCGGCGACGGTGGCCGCCCCGCCCGCCATCGCGAGACGCTGGCGCTGGCCGTCGACGGAGACCCACACCGGCACGTCGAACGCCACGTCGGCGACGGCCTCGGGAAGGACCCAGCGGACCGTCGCGACCTGCGGGCCGCGTTCAACGGCGAGCCGCGGGAGCGCCGGCTGGCGGACGTACACCTCGAACACGCCAGAAAGGTCGCGGCCGGAGGCGCGCGAGAACGCCGCGAGCACGTCGTCGGTCGAGACGAACCGGGCCTGCCGGCCGTCGGTGACCGCCTCGGCCTGCTCGGTCGGGTAGAGGATGGAGCGCATCGCCGCGAAAAAGCGCTCGTCGTCGTCCATCAGCCCGCGGAGCGTGTGGAGGACCCACCCGCCCTTGACGTAGATGTCGGGGTTGCCGCCGCGCTGCGCGCCGTACATGTACTGCGTCGTCCGCGACTCGCGCGGCGCGAGCGGGATCCGGTTCACAATGCCGCCGCGGGTGCCGGCGAGGTAGGCGAGGTAGGCCGCCTCGGCGGCCGCGTCGCCGGACTCGCGCCGGGCGAGGTCTTCGGCATAGAGCGCCTCCGAGTAGTTGGCGAACGACTCGTGGACCCAGAAGTCGCGCCAGTCGGGCGCGGAGCCGAGGTTGGCCCACCACTCGTGGGCGAGCTCGTGGAAGTGGAGCCAGTCGAAGCCGTAGGCGTTGTCCTCGAAGTCGGAGCCGTAGGCCACGAGCGTCTGGTGTTCCATGCCGAGGTACGGCGTGTGGAGCACCTTGTACCCGTCGGCGCGCCAGGCGTAGGGGCCGAACGTCCGCTCGAGGAAGGCGAGGGCGTCGAGGAAGCCGGGGAGTTGGCGCTCGGCGTCGGCCATGCGGTCGGGCATCACGAAGAACGGGACGATCTGGCCCCACCCGAGCGGGCTCTCGTAGGCGGCCTCGACGACCTCGTAGGGCCCGATCCCGAACGACACGCTGTAGTTGCTGATCGGCTGCGTCGTGGCCCACGTCTCGGTCGCGGTCCCGTCGCCGTGGTCGACACGGCCCTCCCAGACGCCGTTCGAGATCGCGCGAAGCTCGGCCGGGACCGTGAGCGAGACGCGCAGCGAGTCGGGCTCGTCGGACGGGTGGTCCTTCGTGGGCCACCACAGGTCGGCCCCGTTCATCTGGCAGCTGACGGCGACCCAGGGCCGGCCGTCCGAGGTCTCCGCCCACGTGAAGCCGCCCTCCCACGGCGGGTGGGGCGCCACGCGCGGGGCGCCGCCGTAGGCCACGCGGATCCGGAGGCCCTCGCCCGGCTGGGCCGTCCGCCCGAGGTGGACGCGGAACCGGTTGCCCTCCCGGGTAAACGCCCGGGGGAGCGCCACCTCGTCCCCGCTCCCGACGACGTACCCGACCTCCTCGACGGCCGACACCGCGAGGGGCGCGTCGAGGTCGAACACGAGGTCCGCCGTCGGCTGGACGACGCGGGCCTCGGTCGTCGCCGTCCCGTCGAGGGTGCGGGCGTCGAGATCGAACGCGAGGTCGAGCTCGACGTAGGTCACGTCGATGGCCGCCTGCTCGGGAAGGAGCGGGAGGCCAGAGTCGTTGACGCCGGGCTCGGCGGGCTGGGCGGCGGCGACCGTTGCGCAGGCGAGAAACAGGAGGAGGCGTCGCATGGAGAGCAGAAACGGGTCTGCAGAACCTACCGCCGGCGCCCCCACCGTATCGTCCCGTCCGTCCTGCCCCGCGATGTCTGGTCCCCGTCCCCTCGCCCTCCTGCTCGTCCTGACGACGGCCGGCTGCGACCGGGTCAGCCTGGAGGACGACGCCCTCTCCTGCGACTTGCTGGGGTGGCCCGCCTCCGGGACCGTTACGGCCCAGGTCGGAAACGATCCGTTCACGTCCCAGTGCCTCCGCGTCGACGGGAGCCCGGAGGTCCTCCGGGTCACAGCCACCGACAGGCTCGACCCCCGCGACGACCGCCAGCTGGTGACGGTCGAGATCCCGGCCGGGGTCGGGAGGTGGGACATGGAGTCGTCGGCGGCCAGCGGGGAGTACGCCTACTCCCGGGGCGACCGGGGCGACCGCTACTTCTACGCGTCATCGGGCACGGTCGAGGTCGAGTCGGTGACCGACGCGGAGATCCGCGGGTCGTTCGAGTTCGTCGTCCGGAACGAGGGCGGAGACCCGGCTCGGCTGCGAGAGGGTCGCTTCCGCATCGGCCGGTAGCGGGCACCGCGGCCGCATCCGCGAGCTCGCCGCGGTGGTCCGCCCGACCGCCATGCGCGCCGCCCTCCACCTCCTCGACGCCGTCGGCACCGCGGCCGGTTGGGAGGACGTGGGAGGGTAGCGTCGTCGGCGGGCGACAAGGCGGCAGACCCGCTGGGGCAAAGAGGAGCGGACCCATCGACGAGGACCGCACATGCCCCTAGACTAGGCCTCCTTTCCCACCTCTCCATGCGCACCCTCCTCGCCCTCGCCCTGCTCCTCCCCGTCGCCGGCTGCGACGCGCTCTCCGACGCGGCCGACGAGACGGCCTGCCGGGCCAGCGGCTACGCCGACGTCGGATCCGTCCGCGCGTCGGTCTCTGGCGACGCCTTCTCCACAGCGTGCGTCGCCGCTCGGGTCGAGGCTGGGGCTCTCGTCATCGCCGGAGCGGACAACGTGGTCTCCGACGACGACCAAGAGGTCCTGACCCTCACGTTCCCCTCGACCGACCTCGCGAGCTACGAGATCGGGGCCTCGGGCGCGACCGCCACCTTCGCGCGTCGCACGGCCGACTCGAACGACCAGGCCGAGGAGGTCTACGTCGCCACGGACGGGACGCTCACGCTCGCCGAGGGGGCCGAGCCCTCCGAATCGTCCGCGACGCGGGTCCGGGGGTCGTTCTCGTTCTCGGCGAGGAATGGGGCCGGCGACGTCGTCGCCGTCTCGGGTGGCACGTTCGACGTGACGTTCTAGCCGCGCCCGCGTGGCCCGCCTCGACGCCGAGGCGGGCCCGGTCAGCGGACGACGGCGCCGGGCTCGCCCTGGGCCTCGACCGGCCGGAGCGTCCCGTCGCGGTCCTCGGCGAACAGGATCATCCCGTTGCTCTCGAGCCCGCGGATCGCCCGCGGCGCGAGGTTCGCCACGACGACGACCCGCTTGCCGAGCAGGTCCTCGGGCGCGAAAAACTCCCGGACGCCCGACAGGATCTGGCGCGTCTCGAAGCCGAGGTCCACGTCGAAGCGGAGGAGCTTGTCGGCGTTCGGGTGGAGGTCGGCCGCGACGATCTCGCCGACGCGGAAGTCGAGCGGCGTGAACTGATCGAACGTTATCTCGTCGCCGAGGGCGGCGTAAGGCACCTCCGGCTCTGAGTCGGGGTCGGCGGCCTTCGCGGCGTCGGCCGCGGCGGCGCGGTCTTTCAGTTGCTGGAGCTGCGCCTCGACCTCCTCGTCCTCGACCTTCCGGACGAGGATGCCTGGCTCGCCGAGGGCGTGACCCGCGTCGAGGAGCTCCGGCCCGACGTCGCCCCACCCGAGCCCGTCCGTGCCCGCCTCGGTGGACGAGCGGACCGCGCCGAGCGCGAGCATCTCGCGGAGCCGCGACGCGACGCCGGGCACGACCGGCTCGAGCAGGATCGACAGCCCGGCCGTGACCTGGAGCGCGACGTGGACCGAATTGCGCATCGCGCGCTCGTCCGAATTCCGCGTCTTCCACGGCTCGGTCTCCTGGAGGTACTGGTTCCCCTTGCGGGCGAGGTCGACGGTGAGCGCGACGGCCTCGCGGAGCCGGTACGCCTCGTAGGCCGCGGCGACCTGGCCGGGCGCCGCCGCGAGGGCGTCGAGCATGGCCGCGTCCTTGTCCGTCGGCGCGTCGAGGCGGGGGACCTCGCCGTCGCAGTAACGGGCCGCGAACGTCAGCGCGCGGTTCGCGAAGTTGCCGACGACGTCCGCCAGCTCGCCGTTGACGCGGTTCTGGAAGTCGGCCCACGTGAAGTCGGCGTCCTTCGTCTCCGGGAGGCCGACGGCGAGGGCGTAGCGGAGGAGGTCGGCGTCGAAGGCCTCGAGCGCTTCGTGAGCCCAGACGGCCCATCCGCGCGAGGTCGAGAGCTTTTGGCCCTCCAGGTTCAAGAACTCGTTGGCCGGCACCTGCGCCGGGAGGACGAACTGCGGGAGCGACGGCTGCGCGGCGTTCGCCGTCATGAGGATGGCCGGGAACGTGAGGCAGTGGAAGACGATGTTGTCCTTCCCGATAAAGTGGACGAGGTCGGGCTCGGTCCCGTCCTCATGGACCTGCCAGTAGCGCCGCCAGAGGTCCTCGTCGCCCTGCGCCTGCGCCCACTCCTTGGTGACCGAGAGGTAGCCGATCGGCGCGTCGAACCAGACGTAGAGGACCTTCCCCTCCGTCTCCCCCTCCACGTCGCTGGGGACGGGCACCCCCCAGTCGAGGTCGCGCGTCATCGAGCGGTCCTCGAGGCCGGCCTGGAACCAGCTCCGGACCTGGCCGAGCACGTTCGGCTTCCAGTCCGTCTTCGTGCCGATCCACCCCTCCAGCTGCGGCTGGAGGTCGCCGAGCGGGAGGTACCAGTGCGTCGTCTCGCGGCGCTCGGGCGTGGCTCCGGAGAGCGTGCTCCTCGGGTCGACGAGGTCGTCGGGCGAGAGCGTCGACCCGCAGTTCTCGCACTGGTCGCCGTAGGCGGAGTCGTAGCCGCAGACCGGGCACGTGCCCTGGACGAACCGGTCGGCGAGGAAGAGCCCCGCCTCGGGGTCGTAGAGCTGCGTCGTCGTCTTGCGGACGAACCCGTGGGCGGCCTCGATGGAGCGAAAGAGGTCCTGGCTCGTCTGGCGGTGCGTGTCGGAGGTCGTCCGGCCGTAGACGTCGAAGGCGATGCCGAAGCCCTCGAAGGCCGCCGCGAGCTCGGCGTGGTACCGGTCGACGATGGACTGCGGCGAGACGCCCTCGCGGCGCGCCCGGATCTCGATGGCCGCCCCGTGCTCGTCGGACCCGCAGACCCACACGACGTCGCGCCCGGCGAGCCGCTGGTAGCGGACGAACAGGTCGGCCGGGAGGTAGGCCCCTGCGAGGTGGCCGAGGTGGAGCGGCCCGTTGGCGTACGGGAGCGCGGACGTAACGAGGAGCGGGGCGCTCCGGAGCGGGCGGTCGGACATGGCGGCGCGGAGGGGCCGGCCAAGCTACCCGCGCCGGCCGCGAAGGTGCCGTGAGGCCCCGCCCTCCCCGCCTCGGGTGGGCCCGGGGGGCGCCGAGGCCGAGCGCGTCGGGGTGGGCCCGGCGGAGCATTCCCGGAAGCGTCACAGCGATGCAGAAGAGGCCCCGGTAGCTTCGCCGTTCCCCTACGGCATCTCCCCATGACCCTCCGCATCCTCCCGCTCGCCGCCGTGCTGGCCTTCGCCGGCTGCGAAGGCGCCGGCTCCGGCGCCTCCGGCTCGGCCGACCTCGACGACATCGCCACCGGCACGCCGTTCGAGCAGGTCTCGTACAACGTCGGCTTCCAGTCGTCGCAGCAGTTCCTCGCCCAGGACTCGTCGTTCAGCTTCGACCGGTTCGTCGACGGGTTCAACGCCGGGCTCCGCGGCGACTCGGTCGAGATCGCCTACGCGCTCGGGCTCCAGTACGGGCTCCAGCTGGCGCAGGACACGCTCGGCACGCTCGACCGCGACCTGTTCCTGGCCGGCGTCCGCTCCGGCCTCGCCGGCGACACGGCGCGGATCACGGCCGAGCAGTTCCAGGCCGCCCAGGCCGTCGTGGAGGACTCCATGGCGATCCGCCAGCTCCGCGCGCAGGCCCGGACCGACGACCAGGCCCGCCGCCGGCTCGACGAGATCCAGGCCAACGCGGTCTCCGCCGACTCCTTCCTGACGGCCGTCGCCGCGCGCGAGGGCGTCCAGGAGCTCGGCGACACCGGCGTGCTGTACACGGTCGAGGAGGAGGGCGAGGGCGCGAGCCCGTCGTCCGGCGACCGCGTGGCGGTCCGCTACCGCGGCCAGTTCGCCAACGGCGAGGTGTTCGACGAGTCCGGCGAGGAGCCGGCCGTGTTCGCCGTCGGGCAGGTCGTGCCGGGCTTCCGCGACGCGCTCCTCGACATGCAGGAGGGCGAGACGCGGACCGTCTACCTCCCGCCGTCGCAGGCCTACGGCATCCTCGGCCAGCCGGGCCGCGGCGGCCAGGGCGGCATCCCGCCGAACACGGCGCTCCAGTTCGAGCTCACGCTCGTCGAGGTCCTCAACATGACGCCCCCGCCGGGCGCGTTCGGCCCGGGCGGCCAGCCGGCGCTCCCGCCGCAGCCGCAGCGCTAGCGCGACGCCGCGCCCTCCGAGAGGAAGGGCCGCCCCGATCGATTCGGGGCGGCCCTTTTTCGTGGCCCGCCTCCGCCCCTCGGGCGCGGCGCCGAGGCGAGGCTAGCTGAAGAGCGCGTCCTCGAGCCGGCGCACCGTGGCCTCCTCGTGGGCGAGCGCCGCCTCGCGGCTCTCGAACCGGGGCGCCACGGACGAAGTGGGCGCCGCGGCTGGCTCCGCCTCGGCGCGCTCGGCGGCCTGCTCCGCGCGGATCTCCGCCGCGATCTGGTCCTGGAACGGCTCCTGCGCCCGGGCGAACATGACGTGCGGCTCCTCGACCGGGTAGCCCGCCGCCTGGCGCTCCCGGTACAGCTTGAGGCACCCGTTCCAGAGCGCGCGCCGGAGGCCCCACTTCTCGACCGAGTACGACCCGGCCTTCCGCTTGCCCTCCGCGTTGACCCAGTTGAGCTGGACGTAGAGCTTCGGTTTGGGGCCCTCGTCCTTCTCCCTCACCGAGAGGCCCACGACGCCCGTGTTGCTCCAGGCCTTCCGCGGCTTCTGGGGTTCGTCTGGGAGCGACGCGAGCAAGCGGTCGCGGTACTCGATCGCCTCGCCGAGCGCGCCGTCCCGGCCGTCGTGCTTGGCGTCGGCGAAGAACTTCGAGAGGCGCTTCCCGTCGCGCCGGGCGCGGACCTGCCACCCGTGCGTGGGGTGGCGGCGTGGGTGCGCCTCGGAGGGCTCGATGTCGATCCGCGTGATGTGGTGGAGCCGGCGCGGTTCCGGCTGGCGCTCGTCGGCAGCGCCCGCAGTCTCAAGGGCCATCGGGTCGGGGTGAGTCGACGCGGGATCGGCCGCCGGGCGGCAGCCGGGGGTTAGCGGACGGGCCCGGGTCGGTCCGCCCCAGGGCGGCGCCGAGGCGGGCTAGGCGGCGGCCGGGGCGACGGCCTCGACGCGCGTGATCTCGGGGACCGCGCGCCGGATGGCCTGCTCGATGCCGGCCCGGAGCGTCATCATGCTCATGGGGCACGTGCCGCAGGCGCCGAGGAGCTCGAGCTCGACGACCATGTCGTCGGTCACGTCCCGGAGACGTACGCTGCCGCCGTCGGCCATGAGGTAGGGCCGGATGGCGTCCAGCGTCTCCTCGATCCGTTGGCGGAGCGCGGGGTCGGCGGGGTCGAGGGTCGTGTCGTCTGCCATGTCCGCGGGG
>JAAXJP010000067.1 GCA_012269805.1 Rubrivirga sp. | reverse complement strand
TGCACGCCCAGGGCGAGGTCTACGGCCAGCGCCTCGTCGACGTGCCGGTGGTGCCGGGGACCAGTACGTCGCTCCTCAACCTCCGCCAGGACTGGACGTTCGCCGAGCCACTGGCCAACGACGGCGCCGGCCTGAACGTGGGCGTCGAGGTCACGCTGGAGCGCCCGCTCCGCAGCGGCACGTACGCGCTGTTGACCGGGTCGCTGTTCCGCTCGGAGTACCGCGGCGGCGACGGCGTCTGGCGGCCGACCCGGTACGACCAGGGTTACGCGGCTAACGCGCTCGTCGGGCGTGAGATCGAGGTCGGCGACGATCTGCTGGGCCTCAATCTCCGGCTGGCGGCGCTCGGCGGCGAGCGCCGGAGTCCCATCGACGAGGCCGCGTCCGCGGCGCGCGAGGAGGTCGTGACCGACGACGCGCGGGCGTTCTCGGAGCGGATGCCGTCGATCTGGCTCGTCGACGTCACGGCGACGTACCGGATCAACGGGCGGCGGGTGTCGCAGGTCGTCGCGCTCCAGCTCAAGAACGCGCTGGCCGCTCGCGACACCGCGCACGACTACAACCTCCGGCTCGGCCGCGTCGAGGAGATCCGCGAGGGGTACCCCCTCCCGCTCCTCAGCTACACGCTGGAGTTCTGACCCCGTCCGCCTCGACGCCGAGGCGGGAGAAGCCAGGCCGTGCGGAGCTGGTCCCGCCAGCGCCACTCGAGGGCGCCGAGCCCGCCCACGAACAGGCCCTCGCCGACGAGGTGCGCCACCCCGAACGGCGACGCCGTCCCGGCCAGCGCGACGGCCAGTCCCCAGCACACGACGCCCCACCCGAGGTTGGCGACCGCTAGCAGGACGATCAGCCGGAGCGGTCGCCGGTCGCGTCGGGCGAGCGAGAACGAGAACGCGCCGTAGACGAGGTTCACGACGGCGAGGCCCACGACAAACGACTGCGGTAGGGCGTACAGCGCGCTCAGCCAGCCCGAGGCCGCCAGCATTGCCGCGCCCGCGGCGGCTGCCACGGTGCAGTCGATCCAGAGGAGGCGGGCGGGCCAGCGCACGGCAATCCTGCGATGTCGGCCTCGTCCCAGGCGCCATCGGGCGCCCGGTAGACCAGGATGGTGTGGCCACAGAACAGGTCGCCGTCCTCGGACGAGAACGAGGCGCCACTGTCGGGCTCGATCACGACCGACTGGAGTGCGTCTTGGCGCGGAAGCTCTCGGCGGTCTCCTCCGCGTCGTCGTCGCCGAGCCCGTTGCCGTTCTTGTCGTCGAGCAGGTCGGCGACGACGCGGGCCTCGTCGCGGAGCCGGTCGAGGGCGGCGGCGCCCCGGTCGGCATCTTCGAGGTTCGGGCCGCCGTCGTCGCAGGGGACGTAGCATGAGGCGGGGCCCCCGTCGGTCCCGAGGCGGCCGGCGTACCAGTGGCGGTAGTCGTCGTACGCGAGCCGCCCGAGGTGGGGGTGGTCGATGGGGCCGTACGTCATCCGTCGTCGGACGCGGCGGCCTCCTGGAGTGAGGCGGCGGTCTGCTTCGCCGTGGCCGTGACGGCGTCGGTGGTGGGAACGCGGGGCGCGTCGTCGAGGGCGCCGCCGTTCGAGTCGACGACGTCGCGGTAGAAGCGGGCGCTGTGCTTGGGCGTCCGCTCCAGCGTCTCGAAGTCGATGTGGACGAGGCCGAACCGCTTGGTCGTCCCCTGGCTCCACTCGACGTTGTCGAGGAGCGACCACGCGAAGTAGCCACGGACGTCGGCCCCGGCCTCGATGGCGTCGCGGACGGCGAGGAGGTGGTCGTGGAGGTACGCGATCCGCAGCGGGTCCGGGACCTCGCCGCCGATCGGTTGGGGCGGGTCGGGAAACGCCGCGCCGTTCTCGGTCACGTAGAGGGCGGGGCCGCCGTACTCGTCCTTTATCCAGACGAGGAGGTCGCGGAAGGCCGGCGCGTAGACCTCCCAGCCCATGTCCGTGTACGGGTGCCGGGGCTGGCGGACGCGCCGCGCGCGCTCCGGCGGGTCGCTGGGGTCGTCCACGCAGACGGCGCGGGTGTAGTAGTTGACGCCGAAAAAGTCCGTGTCGGTCTGGATCTCCGCGAGGTCGTCGAGCGGGAGGTCCGGCCACGACGCGCCGAACACCTCGGGCAGCTTCTCCGGGTACCGCCCGTGGACGACCGGGTCCAGAAAGATCCGGTTCATGTAGGCGTCGGCGCGGGCGGTCGCCTCGACGTCCTCGGGGCGGTCGGTGGCCGCGACCTTCGGCTCGAGGTTCACCGCGAGGCCGACCGACTCGGCGCCCTCCGCGCGGAGCGCCGCTGCCCCACGGGCGTGGGCCAGCAGGAGGTGGTGGGCCACCCACGCGCCCTCCTCGTGCACGCGGTGGCCCGGCGCGAGCCCGCCGCGGACGTACCCGCCGTCCATCACCACCCACGGCTCGTTGAGTGTGATCCAGTGGCGGACGCGGTCGCCGAGGCGACCGTGGACCACGCGGGCGTAGTCGGCCAGCCAGTCGGCGGCGTCGCGGTTGAGCCAGCCGCCGCGGTGGTCGAGCGCCGCCGGGAGGTCCCAGTGGTAGAGCGTGAGCATCGGCTCGATGCCGGCCTCGGCGAGCTCGTCGACGAGGCGGTCGTAGAAGTCGAGGCCGGGGGCGTTGACGGCGCCGGTACCCTCGGGGAGCACGCGGCCCCAGTTCACGCTGAACCGGTAGGCCTGGAGGCCGAGGTCGCGCATCAGCGCCACGTCCTCCGGCATCCGGTGGTAGTGGTCCGTCGCGACGTCGCCGGTCTCGCCTCCGACGGTGAGGCCGGGCGTCCGCGCAAAGCGCTGCCAGATGCTAGGTCCGGCGCCGTCGGCGAGCGGCGAGCCCTCGATCTGGAAGGCGGACGTGGCGGCACCC
>JAAXJP010000441.1 GCA_012269805.1 Rubrivirga sp. | reverse complement strand
CACGACGGCCCGCTCTTCGGGTACGGCGAGCCGCGCGCGCTTGACGCTTCCGACCTCTTCTTCGGCGACGCGCACAGCCCGCCCCCCGCCGAGGAGCCGCCCTCCGAGACGACGGAGCCGGGCGGCGCGCCGGGGCCGGCCGCCGAGCATTCGGTCACCGAGGAGCTGCCCGCCGACGTCCACGACACGCCGGGGACCTCCAACGCCGATTGGGGCGCGGACGACACGGGGATCGCCCCGGTCCTCCCGCCAGAGGGGGGAGCGGACCCCGAGCCTGAGACCGATGCGTTCGCACACGACGACCTCGGAGAAGGCGACGGCGACGGGTGGGACGTCCTCGCCGAGGCCGACGTCCCGACGCCGCCGCCCGGCACCTACGCCGAGCCCGACGTCGTCGCCCCGGAGGACCCCGAGCCGGAGGCCGAGTTCGACGACCCGTTCGCCGACGTCGACGCCGTCGTCGACGAGTTCGGCGCGGCCGACCCGGAGCCGCCCGCCGACCGCTCCGTGGCCGACGAGCTCGACGCCCTGATCTCGCAGCTCGAGGACGCCCCCCGCATCCGGCCCGACCCCGAGTACGCCGGCCCCGAGGTCGAGCTCGACCACGGCGAGGTCGACGACATGGTGTCGGAGACGCTGGCCAAGATCTACGCCGCGCAGCACCAGTACGTCGAGGCCGCGATCGTCTACGAGAAGCTGGCCGCCCGCCAGCCCGACCAGGCCGAGGAGCTCCTCGAGCGCGCGGCCGAGCTCCGCCAGCGCGGCGCATGAGCGGACCCTTCGACCGGCTCGCCCGGACCGGTCCGCGCGTCGTGGCCGGGCTCATGAGCGGGACCTCGCTCGACGGCGTCGACGCCGCCATCGTCCGGGTCGAGGGCTCGGGGGCCGGCGCTCGGATCGAGACGCTCGGGTTCGTGAGCGAGCCGTACGACGCCGAGCTCCGCGACGCGCTGGCAGCCTGCGTCGAGGCGACGACGTCGAACGTCCGCCTCGTGAGCCAGCTCCACGCCCGCCTCGGCGACCGCTTCGCCGACGCCGTCGTGCACGCGCTCGACGCGGCCGGCCTCGCGATCGACGCCCTCGACCTCGTCGGGAGCCACGGGCAGACGGTCCAGCACGTGCCCGAGGCGGAGGAGGTCGCGGGCGTCCCGACGCGCTCGACGCTCCAGATCGGATGCCCGGCCATCCTCGCCGCTCGCCTCGGCGCGCCCGTCATCGCCGACTTCCGGTCGGGCGACCTCGCCCTCGGCGGCCAGGCCGCGCCATTGGTGCCCTACCTCGACGGCGCGCTCTTCACGGCGCCCGACGAGACGCGCGTGCTCCTCAACCTCGGCGGCATCGCCAACCTGACGGTCCTCCCACCCGGCGGGCCACCGCGGGCCGCGTTCGACACGGGCCCGGCCAACATGGTCCTCGACGCGCTCACGCTCCGCCTGACGGGCCAGCCCTACGACGAGGCCGGCGCGCTCGCCGCCCAGGGCACCGTCGACGACCTCTTGGTGGACGACGTGCTCGACGCCCCGTTCTTCCGGGCCGCGCCGCCCAAGTCGACCGGGCGCGAGGACTTCGGCGCGCCGTTCGTGGAGTGGCTCGTCGGCCGCGGCCCGTCGGCGCCGGCCGACCTGCTGGCGACGGCCGCGGCGGTGACGGCCCGCTCGATCGCCCGCGCCGTCCGCGAGTGGGTGGAGCCGGTGCCCGACCGCGTGATCGCCTCGGGCGGGGGCGTCCACAACCCGACGCTCCTCCGGATGCTCGCCGACGAGCTGGCGCCGATCCCCGTCGAGACGACGGCGGCGCACGGGCTCGACCCCGATGCGAAGGAGGCCGTCCTGTTCGCGCTCCTCGCTCATGAGTGGGCCAACGGCGTCCGCACCGGGCTGCCGGCGGTGACCGGCGCCACCCGCGCCGCCTTCCAGGGCTCGTTGACCCTCCCGTAGGCGGGCGCAACTTTCTCCCGCCCCGCGACGAACAGGGCGAATGTCGTCCGTCCCGACCCCTCGCTCCGTGACCGCCCTTGACCCCGACGCCGACGACGGACTCGACGACCTCACGGCTGAGGAGCTCGAGGAGCAGGCGTTCGGCCCGGACCCCGACCGGAAGCGCCGCAAGCGGACGCGCCGCCGCCGCAAGCAGAAGGTCCGCCAGTTCCTGAAGCGGCCGGCCCCGCGCGCCTCGCCGCCGCCGGCCGAGCCGCTACCGGTGCCGGCGGTGCCGAGCGCGCCGGCCGCGGTCACGACCAAGTTCTGCTACGCCTGCGGCGCCGAACTCGACCTCCGCGCCGAGATCTGCCCCCATTGCGGCGTGGGCCAGCCGATGGGGCCGTTCGTCCGCGGCCGGCGGACGAGAGGGGAGAAGAGCAAGGGCGGCGCGACGCTCCTCGCCCTCACGCTCGGTGGGATCGGCGCGCACCGGTTCTACCTCGGCCAGCCGAAGGTCGGAATCGCGATGCTCCTCTTGAGCTGGACGTTCCTCCCCGTCCTCGTGGGGTGGGTGGACTTCGTCCGCTACGCGTTCATGACCGACCGCGACTTCGCCGCCCGCTACGGCCGCCCGGAGCCGCCGATGCTGAACCCGCCGCGGCCGATCCGCCGCCTCGAGGCCGGTACCCCCCGCCTCGCGGCCCCCGCGGAGGAGGCCGACGAGAGCGCCGAGGCGGGCGAGGACGACGCCGAGACAGGATCCTGAAGAGCCCGCGGAGGCGGCACGGGGCCCGCGCCCCTACGTTCTGAGGCGCCCCGCCCCGTGCCCCCACATGTCCGAGATCCCCGACGCCCAGCCATTCACGCCCGTCTCCGAGGTCGGAGAGTTCGGCCTGATCGGCAAGCTCCAGTCCACCCTCGCCGACGCCGCCGATGCCCGGGACCTCGTCCAGGGGATCGGTG
>JAAXJP010000518.1:484-11581 GCA_012269805.1 Rubrivirga sp. | reverse complement strand
GGTGCGAACGCGCGGGAGCGAGCGTCCCGGCCCGTCGCCTGCCACGCGGCGAGGGCGGCGTAGGCCGTCCCTTCCTCGTCCACGAGCGGACCGCTCCCGACGGTCCAGAGCACGTTCCCGTCCGAGACGCCGAGGTCGTCGGCCTCGTCGAGGACGAGCGCCGGGGCGCCCGAGGCACTGTAAAGGATGTTGTTGACCAGTTCGGCAAGGTCCGAGCCCGCCGTCGTCACCGGCACACCGACGGTGCCACTCGCGTAGAACGTGTTGTGGATCACGCGCGCGCCGTCCGCCGACGTCGACGCGACGAGCGGCCGGCCTGCCCGGACGAGGTTGTTGGCCACGAGCGCCGTCCCGGACCCATCGGCGTCTGGCCCGTTGAGGAAGATGCCGGCCGAGAGCGGGTGCAGGTAGCGGACTTCGTTGCCGGTGATCGTGTACCCGTCGACGAAGCCGAGTTGGATCGCCGTAGGGTACTCGACCGACGTGAACGTGTTGCCCTCGATCAGGATGCCGTCGGCGTCGCCGAGCCAGAGCGCGTAGACGAGCTGGTCCTCGAAGAGATTGCCGGTGATCTGGGTGTCCAGCGACGGGTTCGAGCTGAACGGTTCGACCAGGCCGATCCCCGTCCGCCCGCCGCGGAACGTGCTCCCGGTGATCGCGAGACGGTCGTGGAAGCTGTCCTCGCTGTACACGAGCGTGCGCTCCTCGGTGTCCGTCCCGTACACGGTCCCCTCGAACGTGCACTCGTCGACCGTGAGGTCGTCGACGCCCTCCCCGTCGGCGCCCGCGTTGAGGACCAGGATGCGGCCCGCGTCGCCCGTGGCGGTCGCGTCGAAGATCAGGTGGCGGAGCGTGACGTGGTCGAGCCCGCGGAGCCGGAGCGACCAGTTAAACGAGGCCGTCGCGCCCGAGACGAGCGTCGGCGGGGCGGCCGGGTTGGCGGCGCGGAACGTGAGCGGCGTCGCGGCCGGGTCGGTCTCGGCGGGCCCGACGCGGATCGTCCGCGGGAGGCTCTCGCGGACGTTCGCGTAGGTCCCCGCGCGGATGCGGAACGTGGCGGGGCCCTTCATGCCGCGCGCGGCGAGATGCTCAAGCATCTCGTCGACCTCGGCGAAGTCGGGCGCGGTCCCGCCGACGGTGTAGAACCCGGCCACGATGTCGGCGTCGTCGAAGGGCGGGAGCGGCGTGCCCTCGTCGGCGCCGCGCTTCGGGTTGTAGGCGTCGCGGGCGTCGCCGTCGACGTCGGCCGTGACGCCGGCGACGGGCGGGGCGATGAGCGAGAGGTCGGTGAGCGAGGCCCCGTCGAGGTGGAGGTCCCAGGGTCCCGTCGGCGAGACGGACACGAAGTCGGTCGTCTGGCTGACGGAGGCGCCGTCGAAGCCCGAGGCGGCCTGCCAGTCGGCGAACGTGGTGTACGTCGTGCCCTCCCACTCGACGAGCGTGCCCGCCGACGTGTACAGGACGTTGTGGTCGGAGGCCACGATGGAGGAGGAGCCGTTGTCCTCCAGGACGGCGCCCTCCCCGTCGACGGCCAAGATGTTGTTGCGGACCTCGACGGTTGGCCCGTCGCCGAACCCGATCTCGAGCGCTGCGGCGTCGCCCTGGGCCCGAATCGTGTTGTGGACCACGAGGGTCCCTGAGGCGACGTACACCGCCCTGGCGAACGACGTCGTCGACCCTCGCATCGAGACGACGTTGTTGGCGAGCAGGACCGTACCCTGGTTTGCACTGATCCCACTCCCCGAGGGCGCATTGCCGACGTCGATCGTGTTGCCGACGACGTCCACCGCGGACCCGCCCGTTCTAAGCCCCGTGTACGTGGGATTCGACGACGGGCCATCTGCGACCTCGTTCCCCTCGATACGCCCGGTCCCTGTCCCTACGAGGTACACGGCTTCTCGGTCCTGCTCCTTGAAGGTGTTGTCGGAAACCACGATGCCCGTCGACGAGGAGAAGAGACGGAGGTCGATGCCCCGGTACCCGTACGTGAGCGTGCTCTGGTCGAGCGTGAAGCCGTCGAGCGTCTGAGTCCCGTCGCTCCAGATCAGCGAGCCCTCGTCCGAGCCCGGCGCGACGTGGCCCGTGAGCGTGCAGCCGCGGACGGTTACGTTCGAGGCCTCGTCGGTGAGCACGATCAGGCGGCCGGTCGGCGAGGGCGCCGCCGCCACGAGGTCGAGGTCCTTGAGCGTCACCCAGTCGGCGCCATCGAGGCGGACGACGTAGTTGGTGGCGGCGCCCGCGAACGGGCGCTGGAGCGTCGGCGGGTTGACCGGGTCCTCGGCCTCGAACCGGACGCGCGCGGTAGAGGAGACCCCCGGGATCGCCCCGAGGTCGATGCCGCCGCTGTACGTGCCTGGGCGAATCTGGAAGATGGCGTCGCCGCTGACCCCGAGCGTCTCGAGGTCGGAGACGGCGGCGGCGAGCGTGGCGTAGTCGGGCGACACGCCACCGACGGTGTAGGTGCCCGCGAGTTGGGCCGAGGCGGGCACGGCCAGGGTAGCCAGCGCGACGAGGGCGGAGAGAAGACGGCGCATGGGGAAGACGTGGGGAGCCGTCTCTCCCTGCGCAGCCTCCCCTAACCGAGGGTCATGCCCCTGGGGGCACGGCCCCGGCCGGCCCCCGCTCAGCCGGCCGCCGCGCGGAGGGCCCGCTGCATCGCGTCGAGCCCGTTGGCTCGGTTCGGCGAGAGGTGCTCGGCGAGGCCGATCTCGCGCGGGAACCACACCTCGGCCGCCCGGGCCTCCTCGACCGGCAGCCCGTCGTAGACGCGGACGAGCAGGGACGCCAGCCCGCGGACGAGCTGGCTGTCGGAGTCGGCGCGGGCGCGGAAGGCGCCGGCCTCGGCGCCCGCGTCGAGCCACACGCGCGATTGGCAGCCGCGGACGAGTCGGTCGTCGGTCTTGAGGGCCTCGGGCAGCGGCGCCATCGCCTCGCCGTGCTCGATGACCTGCTGGAACCGGAGCATCCAGTCGTCGAGGAACGCGAACTCGTCGACGATGGCCTGCTGGCGGCGGTCGGCTTCAGTCATGTGGGGGGTACAACGTGAGGAAGGACGAGCAGGACAGAGCGATGCGGACTCATCACCCGTCGCCCCTCATCCGAACAGCGCCTGGACCTTCCCGATGCCCTCGACGAGCGCGTCGACATCGGCGCGGGTGTTGTAGAAGGCGAACGAGGCGCGGATGGTCCCGTCGACGCCGAACCGGTCCATGACCGGCTGCGCGCAGTGCTGTCCGGTGCGGACGGCGACACCGAGCCGGTCGAGGACTGTCCCCGCGTCGTACGGGTGGATGCCGTCGAGGAGGAACGAGATCGCGCCGGCCCGCTTGGCGGGCGTCCCGACAAACCGGAGCCCGTCGACCTCGGCGAGCCGCTCTTCAGCGTAGGCGATCAGGCCGTCCTCGTACGCGGCGACGTTCTCCATCCCGACCTCCAGGAGGTAGTCGAGCGCCGTGCCGAGGCCGATGCCGCCGGCCACGTGCGGCGTACCGGCCTCGAACTTGGCCGGCAGGCCGGCATAGGTCGTCTCCTCAAACGTGACGCGGTCGATCATGTCGCCGCCGCCCTGGTACGGCGGGAGCGCCTCGAGCCACCCCTCACGGCCCCAGAGCGCGCCGATCCCGGTCGGGCCGAACGTTTTGTGGCCCGAGAACACAAAAAAGTCAGCACCGAGCGCTTGGACGTCGACCGGCGCGTGCGGCGCGGCCTGCGCCCCGTCGATCAGGACGGCGGCGTCGACGGCGCGGGCCGCCTCAATGATGGGGCCGAGGTCGTTGACGGTCCCGAGCGCGTTCGACGTGTGCGTCACGGCGACCACCTTCGTTCGAGTCGAGAAGACGTCGTCGAGGCGGTGGAGGTCGAGGTCGCCCGTGTCGAGCGACGGGATCACGCGGAGCGTCGCGCCGGACCGCTCGCACGCCATTTGCCACGGGACGATGTTGGCGTGGTGCTCGAGCGCCGAGACGACGACCTCGTCGCCGGGCCCGAGCCGCCCGGCGAATCCGTGGGCGACGAGGTTGATAGCCTCCGTGGTCCCGCGCGTGAACACGACCTCGTGGGCGTGCTCGGCGCCGAGGAACCGCTGGACGCTCCGCCGCGCCGTCTCGTAGGTCTCGGTCCCCTCCGCGCTCAAAAAGTGGACGCCGCGGTGGACGTTGGCATTCTCGTCGGCGTAGTACGCCGCGAGCCGGTCGAGCACGGCGCGCGGCTTCTGCGTCGTGGCCGCGTTGTCGAGGTAGACGAGCGGCTTGCCGTCGTAAACGGTCCGCTGGAGGATCGGGAAGTCGGCGCGGAGGCGCTCCACGTCGAGGGCGACGGCGTCGGGCATGGCATCGGGAGTCGTTTCCATAAGGAACGGCCTCCGCGCGAGCCGTGTGCCCGACGTCTGGGCATTCACCGAGCGCACACCGCCCACCTCGATGGGAGGCTCGTCGAGGCGGGGCGGGGCGGGCCGGCTCGGCGTAGGGGCGCGTCGGGGCCGGGCGCCGCCGTCGCCAAAACGACGGCGCCCCGCCCTGGAGAGTCCCGCGCGGGGCGCGGCGATGGGGTCGGGCGCAGGCCGTCACATGACGGCGACGATCTTTTTCCGGACCTCGGCGCGCGGCTCGTCGGTCCGCTTGTGGATGAGGGTGACCATCTGGCGGAGGCTGCCGCGGGTCTTCTTCATCCGCTTGTCGTCGAACTCGACGTCGGACCACATCGCCTTGATGCGGTCTCGGATCCGTCGCCAGTCGCGGTTCATCTTCGGGGTCGCCATGGGTGGCATGCGCTCTCCAGCGCCGTCGTGATAGGGCCTGCGTCGAAAAGATATAACGGCTATTGCCAGCTAATGTTGCCGAACGGCAAGAAAAAGGCCGTGTACACCGCTCGGATTGAGGCGAGAGCAGAGACCGCCGGGGCCAGGCGTCGCCCACGAAACGGCGTGAACGCGCCGTGCGGGTGGGCAGGCCCACGGCCTAGCGTGAGGGCGACCCCGCCGGCCTCCCCATGCCCCGACTCTTCCTCTCTGTTCTTCTGCCGCTGCTCGCCGCGACCGCCGGCCGCGCCCAGACCGTCTCGGACGCCGACTGGGGGATCCGCTTCGCGCCGCCGGCCGGCTGGACGGCCCAGCCGGCCGCGGAGGGCTACCTCTTCCTCGCCCCGACGCAGGACGCGGTCCTCCTCGTCCTCCCCCACGACGCGCCCACCGTCGACGTCCTCCGCACGGAGGCACAGCGCGGCATCGCCGACGGCCTCGGCACCCGGCTGACGCTCGCCGGCCCGCTCGAGCCGTTCGGCGCCGACGGCCTCGCGGCCGACTTCGCGGGGTGGATCGAGGGCTCGCCCGCCCAGGCCCGCGTCGTCGGGCGGGTGGCGCCGGCCGGACGGGGAGCGACGGTCCTCGCCGCCGCCGGCCCCGAGGCGGACGCCGACGCTCTGGCAGACCGGGCCGAGGCGGTCGCCCGGAGCGTCGTGTTCTCGGCCCCGCACGCCTCGGCGGCGCCGTCGGCCGAGGCGCTGCCCGCGGGGCCCGAGCAAGAGGAATGGCGCGCGTTCCTCGAGGGCTGCCGCCTGTTCCGCTCGTCGAGCTACGACAGCGGCGACGGTTCCGGCTACATCGACGAGGCCACGATCGACCTCTGCACCGGCTACTTCACGACCTCGGATCAGAGCGCGACGGTGTTCGGCGGGACGGACCCCATAAGCGGGAACTCGCCCTCGATCCACCGCGACGCGCGTGGAGCCGGCGCCTGGAGCATCGGCCGGAGCGGCGGCGAGTCGGTCCTCCAGCTCCGCTTCCACGACGGCCGCACACGGACGCTCACGCTCGGCTACGACAACGGCAAAACGACCCTCGACGGCCAGCGCTGGCTCCGCACGTGCGACGCCTCTCTCTCCGTCGGCCCCCGCTGCGGATGATCCCCCGACGACTCCATCCCCCAGACCCATGACTCGACTCTTCCTCCTCGCGATCGCGCTGCTGGCTGGGACGGCCAGCGCACAGACGACCATCCCCTACCAGGGCTACCTCACCGAAGCCGACGGCACGCCGCTCACGGGCTCCGCCGAGCTCACGTTCACGCTGTGGACCGCCGCCACCGGCGGCTCGCCGACGTGGGGCGAGGCGCAGACCGTGAGTCTCGACGACGGCGTGTTCTCGGTCCAACTCGGCGCCGAAGATTCGTTCGCCCCCGACGAGTTCGACCGCCCTCTGTACCTCGGCGTCTCGATCGACGGGGGCGAGGAGTTACCGCGCGTCCCGCTCGGGGCGGCCGGCACGGCGCTCGGCCTCCGCTTCCCGGTCGCGGGCTCGAACACGACGAACGCACCGGCCCTCCAGATTGACAACACCGGGGGCGGCATCGGCGTGGTCGTGTCGAGCGAGGGTGTCGGCGCCGTGACGGCGTCGGGCGCGGGCGACGCGACCATCGGGCTGCTGGCGACGGCAGCCGGGACGGGCGCGGCGGTCGAGGCCGTCAACACGGGCTCGGGCGCGGCCGGCGTGTTCCGCGTGAGCAACGCCGCCAGCGCGGAGACGGCGCTCGCGGCGACGACGGAGGGCACCGGGCCCGCGCTCACGGCCACGAGCACGAACGACGACGGCGGCCTGGCCATCCGCGCCCAGACGACCGGGAGCGGCGGCGCGGCCATCGAGGCCCGGCACACGGGCGACGTCGGGTTCGCGGGCACGTTCCTTATCGACAACCCCGACTTTATCGGCGCGGCGCTGCTGGCGCAGAACGAGGCCGACGGCCCGGCCGTCCTCGGCGTGTCGTCGGGCGACGGGATCGCCATCGAGGCCGCCGCGAACGGACCCGGGACGGGCCTGTTCGCCCGCCGCTCGGCCGCCTCCGGCGACGGCCACGTGGCCGAGTTCGTCGACGGGGACGACGGCAACACCGAGGCGGCCGTGGTCATCACCGCCGAGTCGCAGGTCCTCGCGGTCCCGGCGCTCCGCGTCGAGCACGCAGGCCGCGGCACGGGGGGGCGGTTCGAGATCACGTCCACGACCGGCGCCGGCACCGGGGTCTACGCGACGACGCGCGGGCCGGGCGTCGGGCTCCACGGGCAGACGACGGGGTCGGGCACGCTCGCCGTGGGTGCGTGGGCGCACGCCGCTAGCAGCAGCGACGCCGTCCCGCTTCGCGTCTCGCAGGACGGGTCCGGCACCGACATCGCCGTCTTCCAGGCCACGACGGGCGTCAACCAGGCGCGGATCGACCGGTTCGGGACGGGCTTCTTCAACGGCGGCGTCCAGTCGTCCGGGGCGGACGTCGCGGAGGCGTTCGCGGTCGAAGGACCGGTCGAGGCCTATGAGCCCGGCGACGTCCTCGTGATCTCGACGCGGACGGACCGGACGGTGGAGAAGAGCGCCGAGGCCTACTCCTCGCTCGTGGTCGGGGTCTACGCGACGCGGCCAGGGCTCGTCCTCACCGAGCGCGGGATCGACGAGGGCCTCGACGGCCTCGTGCCGATGGGCGTCGTCGGCGTGCTCCCGACGAAGGTGACGACCGAGAACGGGCCGATCCGGCGCGGCGACCTCCTCGTGACGGCCGCGACGCCCGGCCACGCCATGCGCGCCGACCCGGCCGCGCTCCGCGTCGGCGTCGTGCTCGGCAAGGCGCTGGAAGGGTTCGACGGCGAGGGCAGCGGCCTCGTCCGCGTCCTCGTCAACACGAAGTAGTCCGACCGCCCAGCCGCCGATCCCATGCGTGCCCTCCTCCTGTTCGTCCTGATCGCCGCGACCGCCCACGCGCAGCCGGTGCTCCGCGCGAGCGCCACCGCGTTCCCACCCGTCGGCGTCTCGGTGGACGAGAGCCACGTGCTGAAGAGCGGCTTCTGGCCCATCGTCCGCGCGGACGTCAGCGTCGTCGTGGTGAACACGCCGCCCGTGCCCGGCGAGATCGTGTCGCCGCCGGACGGCACCGAGCTCGTCCTCGACGACCTCGACCTCAACGCCCCGCTCACCGTCTCGTGGACGGCGGGCGCGGACGCCGACGGCGACGCGCTCGCCTACCGCTGGCAGCTCGCCCCCAGCGCTGACTTCGGCGCGCGCGCGCTGGACGAAGATGCAGGGGCGGGGACCTCGATCACGACGACGCTCGCTGCGATTCTCGCTGCCACCAGCGACGTGCCGGAGGGCGACACGACGACCGTCTACCACCGCGTGGTGACGACGGACGGGCAGGCGTCGGCGACGAGCAGCGCCCGGCTCGTCCTCGTCCGCCTCGGCAACGTCGCCGCCGAGGGGGGCGGCCCCGCCGAGCTCGCGCTCCACCCGCCGCGGCCGAACCCGTTCGGCGCACGGGCGACGCTGGCGTACGCCCTCCCGGCGCCCGGTCCGGTCCGGCTGGCCCTCCTCGACGTGCTGGGTCGTGAGGTCGCCGTCGTGGTCGATGCCGACAAGGCGGCGGGGCGGCACGAGGTCGCGCTCGACGCGGCGGCGCTGCCGGCCGGCGTCTACGTCGTACGGCTGGAAGCCGGCACCGAACGCCTCACGCGGACGGTCACGCGGCTGCGGTGACGGGCGCGCCCCGTAGGTTCGGGACGACCCGCCGCACGCGCCCCGCTTGGACGGCCCGGCCCCGCTCGACCGCCGCAGCCGCCGGCTGCTGACCCTCGCCTTCGCAGTGGGGCTGGCGCTCACGGCCGGCTACGTCGTCCGCCTCGCCCTGGAGCCCCACGCCGGGTTCGACGTGCCGACGGACGGCGTCGTCTCGCACGTCGCCGAGGGCTCCGCCGCGGACGCCGCCGGCCTCCGCGTCGGCGACCGACTGGCGGACGGTGAGGCGACACGCTGGCGCTCGGGATCCGGGCCGTCGTCGATCCGCGCGATCCGCGACGGCCGGGTGCTTACGCTGGACCTCCCACGCCAGTCGCCGACGCTGGCGCGGCGACTCGTGTGGCTGCCATGGTACCGCGTCGTGCTGATCGGCGTCGGGCTGGCGGCGCTCGGGCTCGGGGCGTGGATCGTAAGCCGCAACCCGGACGCGCCGGGCATGGTCCCGCTCGCGCTCTCGACCGCCGCCGCGGCGCCCGTCTACGCCGCCGTCGGCCCGTCGCTGGTGTGGACGGCGCCGATGGTCGAGCTCCACACCATCTGGGACGTCGTCGTGAGCGGGCTCTTCCAGGCGTTCAGCGTCCACTGGCTGCTGTCGTTCCCGCGCCGAGTCGGCGGGCGCGGTGCCGTCGTAGCGACGTACGCGGCGGCCGGCGTCGGCATCGCCGTGCTCCTCGCCCTGGCGCTCGGCCCTGGGGGGGTGGAGGCCTGGATCTACCTCCGGGCCGGCCTCGCGGCCCTCACCATCCTTGTCCTATGCGTCGTCCAGTTCGCCCGCGCGCCGACGCAGCGGACGCGCCAGCAGGCGGCGTGGGTGCTCGCCGCCGTCGCCGCCTACTCCACCGTCGACCTCTTCCTGTGGGAGCTCCCCGGCGTGGCCGGCATCCCGGCGATCGGGAGCACCGGGACCGTCAACGCGATCGTCGGGCTGAGCTACCTCCTGATCCCGGCCGGCATCGGGATCGCGGTGACGCGGGAGGGGCTGTTCGGGATCGACCGGTTCGTGACGCCGGGGCTCGCGTATGGCGCGACGGTGGTCCTCTTGGTGGTCGCCTACGCCGGGCTCGCGGCCGGGCTCGCGGAGGCGCTCGGCCGGGCGTCGGGGTCGCTCCCGACGGCCGTGGCCGCCGCGCTCGCGGCGGCCCTGTTCGCGCTCCTCGTGCCCGTCCAGCGGCGGCTGTTCGCGTGGATCGACCGCGTGTTCAACCGCCACGAGCGCGCGCGGCGGGCGACGCTCTCGGCGTTCGAGGCCCGCGTCGAGACGGCCCAGTCCGACGACGACCTCCGCGCCGCCCTCGCCGAGACGATCCGCGACGGCCTCGACCTCGACGGCTGCGCGGTCCACCCCGAGGCGTCGGCCGAGATCGTGGCCCGCCCCGGCGTCCTCGACGTCCCGTCCTCGGAGGGCGTCCGCCTCGACGCCGCGCTCGCCGAGGCGGCGTGGGTGCCCCTCGGGACCGCCGGCACGGCCCGCCTCGGGCGCCGCCTCAGCGGGGCCAAGCTGACCGAGGACCACCTGTCTCTCTTGGCCGAGCTCGGCCGGCGGTTCGGTCGCGCGGCCGAGCGGCTCCGCCTCCTCCGCGAGCTCAGCGCGCGCGAGCTCGAGGTCGCCCGCACGCGCCTCCGCATCGCCGGCGACCTCCACGACGACATCGGCGCGAGCCTTTCGTCGATGGCCGTCCTCAGCGACCTCGTCCGCCGCAACGACGCGCTCCCCGAGGCCGACCGCTCCCGTCTCGACCGGCTCAGCGCCTCGGCCCGCACGCTCGTCGATGACCTCCGCGACATCGTCTGGGCCATCGACCCGTCGTCGGACCGGCTCCACGACCTCGCCGAGCGGCTCCGCGACACCGCCGCCGCGCTGCTGCCCGGCGTCGCCTGCACCGTCGAGGCGCCGGACGAGGCCGACCTCGCGCTCGACATGGAGGTCCGCCGCCACCTCCTGCTCGTCGCCAAAGAGGCCCTCCACAACGTCGCCCGCCACGCCGGCGCCACTGCCGTCCGCGTCCGGCTGGCGGCGTCCTCAGGCGCAATCGGCCTCACCGTCGCGGACGACGGCCGCGGGTTCGACGCGTCGGCTGGTCGCTCGGGCCACGGCCTCTCCAGCCTCCGCGAGCGCGCGGCGCTCCTGGGCGGGACGCTCACCGTCGACAGCCAACCGGGCGGCGGCACGCGCGTCCACCTCTACGTCCCCCGCGACGACACCGAGGCGGGCGGGACCGGAACGACGCGAACGCGCCGGGCGCCGGGCGGCGACGGGGCGCTTTTTTAGCAGACGCCTTGTCCTCACCCCCCGTCTGCATTCCGTGCCCGAACCGATCGTCCACGTCTGGCTTGTCGAGGACAACGCGCTCTACCGCGAAACCATCACGGACGTGCTCGACGGGGCGCCGCCATACGTGGCGACGGCGTTCGGCTCGTGCGAGGAGGCGCTGGCGGCGCTCGACGCGGGCGCGCTACCGGACGCCGTGCTGATGGACATCGGGCTGCCCGGGATGGGGGGCGTCGAGGGCGCGCGCCAGTTCCCGGCCCGCGCGCCCGCCGTCCCTGTCGTCCTG
>JAAXJP010000518.1:0-474 GCA_012269805.1 Rubrivirga sp. | reverse complement strand
CCCGGCTATTTGCTCAAGACGGCCACCCCCGAGGCCATCCTCTCCGCCGTGGACGAGGTCCGGGCCGGCGGGGCGGCGATGGACGCCCAGATCGCCCGCCGCGTGCTGACGCTGTTCACCTCGCTCGCCGCGCCGCCGCCCGACTACGGCCTCTCCGAGCGCGAGGCGGAGATCCTCCAGCACCTCGTCGCCGGCCACACCAAGCCCCAGATCGCCGACGCCCTCTGTCTCAGCCCGCATACCGTCGACGGCCACGTGCGGAATGTGTACGGGAAGCTCCACGTCCACACCCGCGGCGAGGTCGTGGCGAAGGCGCTCCGCGAGCGACTGGTGTAACGGGCTGCGGACCTGAGGTCGGGGACCTCGCGCGGTGCCCGAGCGCCTCCGCGCCGGCTTCACCCGGGCGCCAGTTGTCCACACCGTTATCCACGGTGTGCACACCGGCGTTGCGGGCATCTGGGGGCGCCCCCTACC
>JAAXJP010000367.1 GCA_012269805.1 Rubrivirga sp. | reverse complement strand
GGAGCGTCGTGGCGAGGCGGGGGGAGTGGACGGTGCGAGGTAGGCGAGCGCTCATGCGTCGGACCGCTGGAGGCGGAGCTGGATGAGCGTCCCGACCATCATCAGGGCGAACAGGACGAAGGCGACGGCCGAGGCGTAGCCCAGATTCCACCACTTGAAGCCCTCCTCGTACATCAGGTACACCACGCTGACCGTCGCCCGCAGCGGGCCGCCCTCGGTCATGACGTAGGGCTCGGCAAAGAGCTGGAAGTAGCCGATCATGGTGATGACGCCGACGAACAGGAACGTCGGCGCGAGCTCGGGGACCGTGATGTGGCGGAACCGGGCCCACCACCCGGCGCCGTCGAGCTGGGCGGCCTCGTAGAGCTCCTCGGGGACGCCTGCCAGCCCGGCCACGAAGATGATCATGTTGTAGCCGAAGTTTTTCCACACGGCCAGCCCGATGATCGCCGGCATCGCCCACGCCGGGTCGCCCAGCCAGTCGACGCCCTCGATGCCGATGGCGCCCAGCGCCGAGTTGAGCAGCCCGTACTCGGCGTTGTAGAGGTACCGCCAGACGACCGCCACGGCCACGAGCGTCGTGACGACGGGCGCGAAGAAGACGGTCCGCCACAGGCCCTTCCACTTGGTCAGCTTCGAACTCACGAGGAGCGCGGCGCCGAGCGAGACCGCCACCGACAGCGGGCCGCCGACGACCACGAAGTAGGCCGTATTCCGAAGGGCCTGCCAGAAGTCCGGGTCGCCCACGAGCTCGACGTAGTTCTTCAGCCCGACGAACCGCGCCGTGCCGGGGTCGGCGAGCGCGTAGAGGTCGAAGTCGGTCAGGCTGAGCGCGAGCGCGGCGGCGACGGGCAGGAAGAAGAACCCGCCGATGACGAGGAGCGACGGCGCGATAAAAAGGAGGGCCGCGCGGCTGGCGGCGCTCTCCGGCAGCGACGGCCGCCATCCCCGCTCTGGGTCCGCACGGCCCGGCTCCCCCCGCCTCGGCGCCCCAGCGGGCGCGGCCGGCGGGCCGAGCGTCGTGGCGAGGTCCTCGTCGGTGTGCGCCACGGTGCTCATCGGCCCGACGCTCTCCCTCTGTCGTCCTGAGGAGCGCAGCGCCGAACCGACAGGTCGGCGAAGCCAAGGAACTCGTCGGACGTGATCGCGACGATCGCTCTCAGCGCTGCGCTGGCCGACGAGAGATCCTTCGCTTCGCTCAGGATGACATGGAGTGAGGGTGGTGCCGTCATCCTTCTGCCTCGCGGTCTAGGAGCCAGCGGCGCTTCTCGAGGATCCGGTCCACGTCGGCGTCGAGCGCGGCGAGCGCCTCGTCGATCGTCATCTGGCCGCGCGCGGCGGCCTCGCCGTAGGTCCGGATGGTCTGCGCGATCCGCTCCTGCTCCGGGATCTTGGGCGTCGGACGGACGCGCCCGAGCTGCTCGAAGAAGGCCCGCGCGTAGGGGTCGGAGGCCAGCCCTGACGCCTCCCACGCCGAGGCCCGCGGCGGGAGGTCGCCCGTCAGCTCGTTGAACTCGATCTGGACCTCGGGCCGCGACAGGAACTCGACGAGCTCCCACGCCTCGGCCTTGTGCTCCGAGGCCTCGAAGATGACGAGGCTCGCGCCGCCGGCCACCGACACGCCGGGCGTCCCGGCCGTCGGCCCGGGGATCGGCGCCGTGCCCCAGTCGTCCTGGCGCTCGTCCGACAGCCGCCGCTGGAACTCGCCGATGTTCCAGGGACCGGTGATGTAGCTCGCGAACCGGCCGCGGTCGAACTCCTGGTACAGGTTCGAGATCTCGGTCCCCGACGTGGCCGGCGCCAGCCCCTCGCGGTAGAGGCCGACGTAGAACGCGAACGCCTCGCGGAACTCCGGGCTCGCGAAGTTGCCGTAGCGCCCGCCGTCGCGGAGGAGCTCGGCCGTGTTGAGGCCGAGGATGAGTGGCGGCTCGAACTCGTTGACGGGCAGGAGGATCGGGTACCCGCCGTCGGGCTGGACGTCCTGCACGGCGCGCATGGCGTCCAGCCAGCCGTCCCACGTCGTCGGCATCGCGTCGTAGCCGGCCTCAGCGAACAGGTCGGTCCGGTAAAAGAGGATCCGCGTGTCGACGTACCACGGGACGCCCCACAGCCGGCCGTCGATGACGTTGGTGTCCCAGATCCCGCCGAAGTAGTCGGCCTCATCCACCAGGTCCGACCGGCGGACGTACGGCGTCAGGTCCTCCAGCGCCCCGAGCGCCTGCATCTCCGCGACCCACGTGTTCCCGAACTGCGAGACGTCAGGCGTCGAGCGGCCGGCGAACGCGGTCAGGAGCTTCTCGTGGACCGACGTCCACGGCTGCTGCTGGACCTCGACGCGGATCCCGGGGTGCTCGGCCTCGAACCGGTCGATGAGCGGCTGGACCTTCTCGCCCTCGGCGCCCATCGCCCAGAACTCCAGCACGACCGCGGCCTCGTCCGCCTCGGCGCAGCCCCCGAGAGGGCCGAGCACAGCCCCGAGGGCGAGGAGGAGCAGGAGCGAGCGGAGGGCCATGCGCGTGGGCCCGCCTCGACGCCGAGGCGGGCGGTATGGGGTCAGTTGGCGGCGAGCACGGCCTCCGCCACGCCGGCCTCGCGGACGCGCTCGAAAAAGATGCGGTGGGCGGGGTCGTTGTAGTGGACGTCGTCGCCGGAGTCCCAGCGCTGGGCCTGGGCGCCGTCGGCGTCGGCGAAGCCGGACCAGAAGTCGATGGCGCGGTCGCCGTAGGTCGCCAGGATCGCGTCGCGGACGTCCTCCTGGACGGCGATCCACTCGGGGTCGAAGGCGCGGGGCTGCGTCGTCGTGATCCAGACCGGGACGCCGGCGGCCTCGGCCGTCTCGACCATCGCGGCGAAGTTGGCGAGCTGCGTCTCCGCGTCGACGCCGTAGGCCGCGTCGTTCGACGGCAGGTTGATGACGATGGCGGCGGGGTCGCGCGCCAGCGCCGCGTCGATGTTCCGTCGCGGATCGGGGGCGCCGCGGATGGTCTCGGGAGCGGCCGTCCCCGCCGGGGCGAGGTGGAACGTCGAGTAGCCGCCGCGCGCGAGGTTGAGCACGTCGAAGCGCGCGTCGACGCCCTCGAGGTAGCCGCGAAAGCGGTTGACCCACGTGCTGTCGCGGTGCGTCGGCCCGGCGCCCTCGGCCGTCGACGAGCCGAGGACGACGACGAGCAGGCGGTCCTCGTCGGGGGTCGCGGCCTCGGCCGTCTCCGGGAAGTCGATCGCCGCGGGCATCGCCACCTCGGCCCCGCTCAGCCAGCCGCCCTGGAAGCCGGCCCGCCGGAGGCCGTGGACGAGGTACGGGCTCTCCTTGAGCGTCTCCCAGACGAGCCCGGACCGGTAGTTCTCGGCCATGATGAGGATCGGCCCCTGGTCGATGCCGAGGTAGTCGTGGTCGACCCACCCGTAGGGCGTGACCTCCGAGTTCCGCTTGATCGGGACGTCCTCGAAGGTGAACGTCGGGTTGACGGCGTCGCGGAAGCCGTAGTCCTCGGTCCAGAGCGCGGGGTAGCGCTCGGCCATCGCCATGAGCGCCGCGATCGTGATGTCCGGGGCGAACGGGATCGCGCCGCCGGTCGCCGTCGGCGCGAGCGTCCCGTCGTCGTTGATGTGGTCGGCGCTGGCGCCGCGGGCCCAATAGGTGTGGAACTGGCGCTCTTCCCCGTCGACCTCGACGGCCTGGTCGCTCGGGCCGTCCGAGGCGGTGAGCCCCCAGATCTCGGCCGAGTAGTCGGCCCAGCCGCCGGGGTTGTCGATGGCGTAGGCCCGCTGGCTGAGCGTCCCGCGGCGGCTGTTCTCGAAGTAGTCGTAGGGCTCGCCCAGCTCGGCGCTCTTGTCGCGCATCCACTGGTCCCGGATGCCCCGGAAATCGACGAAGAGGTGCGAGTACTGGTGGCCGAAGAGGGGCGTGAAGTTGACGTGCTCGTAGCCGTAGAACTCCTCCCACTCGTAGGTATCCGTCCAGGCCGTCCAGGTGTCCGGGTCGAGCGGGTGCGTCGGGGAGCCGAGGCCGAGGAGGTAGAGGATCATCCCCTCGTTGTAGCCCTTCCACTCGGCCGGGATAAAGTCGCTCTCGGGGTGCCAGCCCATCGAGAGGACCGTCGCGCCCTCGTTCCGTACCCAGGGCCACTCGACACGCTGATAGAGCGAGTCCGCGTAGGCGCGGATGGCCACCTCCGCCTCGGCGGCCCCGTCGAAGTACTCGCGCGAGAACAGGACGCCGCCCATGAGCAGCGCCGTGTCGATCGTCGAGAGCTCGACGTTGCGGAAGCGCGTGGCGTCGTCGTACTCGAGGAAGTGGTAGAAGTAGCCGCGGTGGCCGGCCGTGCCGACCTGCTCCGGCCCCTGCGGCGCGTCGTAGAGCGTGCGGAGCGTCGTGAGCGTCCGCTCGGCGGCCTCGGCGCGGGTCACGTAGCCGCGCTCGGCGCCGATCCCGTAGGACGGGAGGGCGAACCCGATCGCGGCGACCGACGAGAAGTCGCGGCTCGGGTACCGGTCGTGGACGAGGCCGTTGGCGGGCGTCGTCTCCCAGAACCACCGGAACGTCCGGTGTTGGAGCGTGTCGAGGAACGCCTCCTCAGCCGACGAGAGGACATAGCCCTCGGGCCCGATGGCCTCGGACGGCGGGGCGGAGACGGGCGCCGACGGCGCGCACGCGGGGAGGGCCACCGCGCCAACGAGGACGCCAGTCAGCAGGACGAGGAGCGGAGAGAGGCGGCGCATGGGCTGGGCGTCTACAGGCGGCGGAGGACGAGGGTGGAGAGGACGGGCGGGTCGCCGTCGCTCGAGAACCGGAGGACGGGCGCGGCACGCTCGGGGAGCGTGAACCGGACGCGGCCCTCGACGGCCTCCCAGCGCTCGCTCAGGTCGAGGCGGAGGGCTCCGAGGGTCGGGTCGAGACGGGCCGGGCCGACGACGGCGACGTCGACCACCGCGGGCGCCTCGCCGAGGCGGGCGGCCCCGAGCGTGAGGTCGTACGTCCCCGCCGGGAGGGCCGGCAGCGCCCACGCCTCGGGCATCTCGCGGACGGACTGGAACCGGGCGTCGCTCTCGGTCGCACTTATCCGGTGGTGCGTGCGGCGGGCCGGACCGTCGGGCGCCGCGCCCGGCCAGTCGGCCTCGGCGACGTAGACGAGGCCGGACGGGTCGGTAAAGGAGTGGTCGGCGCCGACGTTGAGGGCGACCTCGGGCGGTGCGTCGGGGCCGCCGGCGAAAAACGCGACCGTGTCGGTGTAGTGGAGCGTCGTGGCGTCGTGGTGCATCGCGTCGCCCCAGAGGCCCATCGCCTCGACCCGGTTCTCGCCGGGCACCAGGTCGACCTCGAAGGTCGCCAGCCCGTCGTCGGGGACGGCGCGCATCGGCGAGCCGCCGTTGACGGTGAGGCCCATCTCCTCCGCGTTCGAAAAGACGCGGACCGACTGGCGGCCCGGGCCGGCGCGGTGGGGGTGATCGCGCTCGACGCGGATCACGGGCTCGTCGAGGAGCATCGCCCGGTACAGGAACGCCGCGTCCTTCGGCGTCCGGTCGAGAAAGAACAGGCCCTTCTGGTTGACCCCGTCCTTCGTGTCCTGCCGGCCGGCGGAGCCGAAGTCGAACTGGTTCCAGACGGCGCTCCCCACCATCCACGGGCGGTCGAGGACGGTCCGGAACGAGGCGCGGTGGAAGTCCTCGGCGTGCTCGGTCGAAAAGTCGAACCGGACGGGCCGGTCGGCGTGGATCCGCTCGTCGGAGCCGGCGCCGTACTCGCTGAGCATGAGCGGGACGTCCGGGTGCGCGGCCTTGAGGCTGTCCATGAACACGCCGAGGTCGGCGAACGTGTCGTGGTACCAGCCGAAGTAGAGGTTGAACGCGAAGATGTCCGAGACGTCGGCGATCCGGTACTCGGCCTCGTTGAACGAGACGGCCATCGCCGTGAGTCGCGTGGGGTCGACCTCTTCGACGCCCCGCTCCAGCCGCTCCGCGAGGGCGCGGACGTCGTCGACGTAGCCCTCCGGCGTCGGGTCCGGGATCCGGAGAAGGATCTCGTTCATGTAGCCCCAGATCACGACCGACGGGTGGTTGTAGTGCTGGAGGATCATCTCCCGCAGCCGCTGCTCGGCGTTCTGCGTGAAGGCCTCCGACTGCGTGATCGTGTTGACGACGGGGATCTCCTCCCACACCATGAGCCCGAGGCGGTCGGTCTCGTGGAGCACGGCCTCGTCCTGCGGGTAGTGGGCGAGGCGGAGAAAGTCGAACCCGGTCTCCTTGACGAGGCGGACGTCGCGGCGGTGGAGGTCGTCGGGCAGCGCGTTGCCGTAACCCTCGACGTCCTGGTGTCGGTTCGTGCCGTGGAGTTGGCGGCGCTCGCCGTTGAGCGCGAACCCGTCGCCGTCGACCGCCACCCAGCGGAAGCCGAACGGGCTCGTGACGAGGTCGCGGGTCGTCCCGCTCACCACGGCCCGCGTCTCGACGCGGTAGACGTGCGGCGTCTCGGGCGACCACAGGCGCGGCGCCTCGACCGGCTCGCTCCACTCCTCGTCGAGTACCGACCCGCCCGGCCGGAGCTCGTGCGTCGTGCTCCACGCCATCACCTCGGCGCCGTCGGGGTCGATCAGCCGGTGGGCGAGTTCGACCGTCACGGGGATCCCGCCGCTGTTCGTCACCCGGGCCCGGGCACGAACGCGCGTGTCGCCCTCCGCGAGGCCGGGCGTGTCGAACCACGCGTTCGTCGCGTTGCCGCGGAAGGGGATGTGGACCGGGTCGGTCTCGATCAGCCAGACGTCGCGGTAGATCCCGCCGTAAAACGTAAAGTCGGAGTCGAGCGGCGGGATGTCCGGGTCGTGCGTGTTGTCGACGCGGACGGCGACCACGTTGTCGCCCGGCTGGAGCGCGTCGGTCACGTCGAGCGTGAACGCCGTGTACCCGCCGACGTGGCCTCCGACGGGCCGGCCGTTGACCCACACGTCGGCGACCTGGTTGGCGCCCTCGAAGTGGAGATAGCGCCGCCTCGTTGTGCCCGCCTCGGGCCCGAGGCGGAGGGTGCGGCGGTACCAGCCGGCGCCGCGGCGGTAGCCCGGCTCGTCGTCGAAGGCGTCCTCGGCGTTCCAGGTGTGCGGGAGGTCGACGCGCTCCCAGTCGCCGTCGTCGAGAGCTGGCGCCTCGGCTCCGGGCGCGTCGGCGTTCCAAAAACGCCAGCCGTCGTTGAGCGACGTCTGGGTCCGCTGAGCGCTGGCGGAGGCGGCCATCAGCACGGCGAGCAGGAGGGCGCGAGTCCTCATGAGCCCTCGGGGAGGTCGTACGCGCACCGGAAGCCGACGTGGGCGAACGACGACTCGGGCGTCGCGTGGCTCCGTGCGCTCACGCGGTAGCCGTGGCAGTACGACGGGTGGCACAGGAACGAGCCGCCGCGCTGGACGCGCTGGCTCGTCGCCGTCGGCGTGAAGGGCACGCCGCGCTGGTCATACGGGCGGTACCAGGAGGCGACCCACTCCCAGACGTTGCCGCCCATGTCGGTCAGCCCGAGCGGCGTCTCGCCGAAGCGGCCGACGGGGTTCGTCCCGCCGGCGTAGCCGTCGGCGCCAGTGTCGTTGCCGGGGAAGGAGCCGGTCCACGTGTTGGCGTTCGGGCGGCCGCCCTCGTTGAGGTCGTCGCCCCACGCGTAGGGGCTCCGGTCGTCGACGGCGCCGCGGGCGGCGTGCTCCCACTCGACCTCCGTCGGAAGCCGGCCGCCGGCCCACGCGCAGAACGCCTCGGCGTCCGTGTAGGCGACCTGCGTGACGGGGTGGTCCGCCTCGGCGGCCGGCTGACCGGGGCCGAACGGCGCCCGCCACTGCGCACCGGGGAGGAGCGCCCACTGCCCCGTCGACGGGTCCATCGCGGCCCCATCGCCGAAGGCCTCGGCCTGCGTCACGAAGCCGGTCGAGTCGACGAACGCGCGGAAGCGGGCGACGGTCACGGGCGAGCGGTCGAGGAGGAACGGCGCGACGTCGGCTTCGAAGGCCGGCCGCTCGTGCGGCATCCCGCTCTCGCCGGCGGTGACGCCGATCGTCGTCGTCCCGCCCGGCACCCAGGCCTGGCCGTCGGGGACCGCGAGCCCCTCCGGAGGCGGCGCGGCCTCTCTCGGCGGCTCCGCCGAGGCCGCCTCGGCCGACGCGTCGCCGGACCCGCACCCGCCCGCGGCGAGCGCCAGCGCGAGGAGGGCGAGCCCCGTCACGCGCCCCGTCTCCCGAGCCGATCGACGCCAGGCACGCATCAGTCGTAGAGCAGGCGGTCGTCGGCGTTCCAGTTGCCCCGGCGCATCGGGACGCGCATCGCGTCGTCCTCGCTGAGGCGGTCGAAGAGTCGGCTCCGCATGGCGCTGACGGTCTCTTGGAGCGACGGCACCGCGATCAGGTTGACCCGCTCCTCCGGGTCCATCGAGAGGTCGTAGAGCTCCTCGGTGTCCCAGACGCCGTGGTAGTAGATGAACTTGTACCGGTCGCCCCGCAGCGCGAACGTCGTCGGCGTGTGGGGGAAGGCGTACTCCCAGTAGTACTCGTAGAGGAACTCGCGGCCCTCCCCGCCCGCCGTGGCCCCGCCCGGGAGGAGGCCGAGGAACGACGCCCCGTCCATGTCGATGTCGGTCGAGGTCCCCGTCAGCTCCAGGACCGTCGGCGCGACGTCGATGTTGCGGACGAGCGCCTCGACGCGCGTGCCAGGCTCGATCCAGCCCGGCGCCCAGGCCAGCATCGGCACCCGGATCGACTCCTCGTAGGCGTTCCGCTTGTCGATCAGCCCGTGCTCGCCGAGCAGGAACCCGTTGTCGCCCATGTACACGACGAGCGTGTTCTCGGCCAGTCCGAGCTCCTCGAGCGTCGCGATCACGCGGCCGACGGACTCGTCGAGCGCGAGAATCGTCTCGGCGTAGCGGCGGTAGAACGCGTCGAAGCCGCCCGGCCCGAGCGTCCCGTGGTAGAGGTAGTCGACGCCGTGCCACGAGCCGCGCTGCTGGCGCACCCAGTGGGGCTTGCCGGCGACGTTCCGCTCGGTGTAGTCCATCGTCTCCGGGTACGGCGGGGCCACGTCGGCGTAGACGCCGCGGTGGCGCGGGGCCGGCAGGAACTCGGCGTGGACGGCCTTGTGCGACAGCTCCAGAAAGAACGGCTTGGAGGGGTCGCGGCCCTCGCGGAGCCACTCGACGGCGTAGTCCGTGAGGATGTCCGTCGTGTAGCCCTCGTGCTGGACCTGCTCGCCGTCGATGTTGAGGAGCGGGTTCTCGTACGGCCCCTGCCCGCGGAACGAGACCCACCGGTCGAAGCCCGGCTGCGGCTCGTCGTCGACCTCGCCCATGTGCCACTTGCCCACGTAGGCCGTCGCGTAGCCCTGCGCCTGGAGGTCCTGCGGGAAGAACCGCGTGCCCTCCGGAATCGGGCTCGTGTTGTCGACGACGCCGTGGTTGTGGGCGTAGCGGCCGGTCAGGATCGACGCGCGGCTCGGCGAGCAGAGGCTCGTCGTGACGAACGCGTTGGCGAGGTGGGCGCCCTCGGTCGCCATCCGGTCCATGGCCGGCGTGCTCAGAAAGTCCGGCGCGTCGGGGTGCGCGCTGAAAAAGTCGTAGCGGTGGTCGTCGGAAAGGATGAACACCACGTTCTGCGGCTGCGCCTGAGCGCCCACGACGAGCGCCGCCAGCAGCGCGACGGTGCCGGCCTTGACGCGGACCGGGACGGGCTGCGGCGCGTCGCCCCGGCCGAGGAGGCCGCGGAGCGCGCGCTTGAGGGCCTCCCCCCACTGGCGGAGCGTGTCGGAGGGCGTGGACATGTCGATGCGGGGTCGTTCGGGAAGGCGCGGCTCGGTCCGCCTCGGGGCCGAGGCGGGCGGGACTAGTCGGTGAGCTCGAAGCGGGCGGTGCGGGTCATCGCGTCGAGGGACGAGCCGCCGACCATGACCGTGAACCAGCCGGGCTCGACGGTCCACGCGTCGTTCATCCCCCAGAACTGGAGGTCGTCCGCGGAGAGCGTGAACGTGACGGACCGGGTCTCACCGGGCTGAAGCTCGACCCGCTCGAAGCCCTTGAGCTCCTGGACCGGCGGCGTCACGCTCCGCTCCTCGTCGTGGACGTAGAGCTGGACGACCTCGACGCCCGCCCGGTCGCCCGTGTTGGTCACGTCGACCGAGACCTCGACCGTCCCGTCCACGCCGGTCGCCGTCGCGCTCAGCGCCGGCTCGCCGTATTCGAACGTCGTGTAGCTGAGGCCGTGGCCGAACGGGTACAGCGGCTCGACCGGGACGTCGAGATAGCGCGAGACGTACTTGTTGGAGGCGCCCGGGACGTCGTGCGGCCGGCCGGTCCGCTTGCGGTTGTAGTAGATCGGCTCCTGGCCCGTCGCGGCGGGGAACGTGACCGGGAGCTTCCCGCCCGGGTTGTGGTAGCCGAGGAGGACGTCGGCGACGGCCGGGCCCATCTCGGTGCCGAGGTGCCAGGCCTCGAGGATCGACGGGGCGATCGCGTCGAGGCCGGAGAGCGCGAGGGGGCGGCCGTTCGTGAGGACGACCGCGACGGGCCGGTCGCCGGCCGCCTCGATCACGCGCCGCGCCAGCTCGAGCTGCGCGCCCGGGAGCTCCGTGCTCGCGCGGCTGGCGGCCTCGCCCGTCAGCTCCCGGTGCTCGCCGAGCACGAGGACGACGGCGTCCGCCTCGGCCGCGAGGCGGACGGCCTCGTCGTGGCCGGACGTGTCCATCGAGAAGGCCGTCTCAACCATCTGGAGGAACGGCGCGCGCGGAATCGCCGGGTAGCCGGGCGCGTAGCGGACGTCGGTGTTCGGGAGCGCCTCGATGAGCGCCGGGAGGATCGGCGTCGTCTCGGGCCAGCGGCCGGCGCCGGCCCACGAGCCCATCGCCGAGACCGAGTCGGCCGCGAGCGCGCCGATGACGGCGAGGCTCTCGAGGTCGCGGCGGAGCGGCAGCACGTCGCCGTCGTTCTTCAGCAGGACGACCGACTGGCGGGCCACGTCGCGGGCCGCGGCGCGGTTGGCGTCCGAGAGGAGCTCGCGCGCCTCACGGTCGGCGTCGGAGTAGCGGTACGGGTCCTCGAAGAGCCCGGCCCGGCGCTTGACGCGAAGCACGCGGCGGACAGCCTCGTCGACGACGGCCATCGGGAGCTCGCCGCTCTCGACGAGCGCGGGCAGGTTCCGGGAGTAGATCCCGTCGACCATGCTCATGTCGACGCCCGCTTCGAGGGCGCGGCGGCCGGCCTCGGCGCTGTCGGCCGCGATCCCGTGCCACATCAGCTCGCGGACGGCCGTGTAGTCGGCGATGATGAACCCGTCGAAGCCCCACTCGTCGCGGAGGATCTCGTCGTAGAGGTGGGCGTCGGCCGTCGCCGGGACGCCGCCGATCTCGTTGAACGACGACATCAGCGTCTGCGCCCCGGCCTCGACGGCGGCGTGGAACGGTGGGAGGACGACCTCGCGGAGCGTCCGCTCCGAAAAGTCGGCCGTGTTGTAGTCGCGCCCGCCCTCGGCGAACCCGTAGCCCGCGAAGTGCTTGGCCGTCGCGACGACCGTCGAGTCGGACGCGAGGTCGGCCAGCGTGGGCCCCTGGAAGCCGCGGACGCGGGCCTCGGCAAAGCGGCTGCCGAGGTACGGGT
>JAAXJP010000362.1 GCA_012269805.1 Rubrivirga sp. | reverse complement strand
CGGCGCGAGGTCATCGAGACGGCGGGCGTCGCGTCGCTGCCCTCCCCGGAGGCCGTCCGCGACCGGCTCGGGCTCTCGGCGCGCGAGGCCGAGGTCGCGCTCCTGCTGGCCGAGGGGCTCTCGAACGCCGACGTCGCCGGCCGCCTGTTCATCGCGCCGGCCACGGCCCGCCGCCCCACCGAGAACGTCCTCGGCAAGCTCGGCCTCTGGAGCCGGGCCGCCGTCGCGTCCGCGCTCCTGAACGCCGCCTGACTCCGGGGCGGACGCCCGTCGCCCGCGCCGTTCCCTCTCGCCCCTGGTGCGCCGCCATGCCCCTCCCCCTCACGTCGGCCGACCTCGCCCGCCTGGAGGCCGCTAGCCGGGCGCTCCTCTCGCCGCTGGCGACCCCGGACCCCGCCGCCTGGATGCGCGAGGCCGGCGAGGCCGTCCGCGCCCTCGTCGGGCTCGACGCCCTCGTCTTGCTCCTCCCCGACGGGACCAGCTACTTCTCCGACGACGCCCCCGAGGGCGTCGCCGGGGCCGACGCCTACACCGAGGCGCACCTCGCCACGGGCACCCTGTTCTCGGACCCTGTCGTCCGCCTCTGGCACGAGCTCCGGAAGAGCGGCGGGCACGACGCGTTCTCCTTCACGCTCAACGCCCAGATGGTCGGCAAGCGGGGGTACGGGATCGAGGCGTCCCCGCTCGTCTCCGACATCCTGATGGGGAACGGGTACCGCGACTTTGCCGGGCTCATCACGACGACGGCGGCGGGCGACGCGATGATCTGGGCGCTCGGGCGGGGCCGACCGGCCGGCGACGACCCCGTGGCGCTTCTCCGCCTCCTCGTCCCGTCGTTCCACGCCGGGCTCGACGCCCTCGCCCGCCTCGGTGCCCACCGCGCCGCGCTCGACGCCGTGGCCGAGCCGGCCGTGCTGTTCGACGCCGACGGCCGGGAGCGCCACCGGAACGCGGCCCTCGTGCGGCTCCTCGCGGCCGAGCCCGACCCCGAGCGCGTGCTCGTCGAGGTCCGGGCGCTGGCCGCCTCGCTCGGGTCGCTCGCCGCGCCGCGCTGGGGGCAGGCGCCCGCCGGGCCGGCGGTCCCGGCCCGCGAGGTCCGGACGGGGCGGGGAGCGTACCGGCTCCGTGCGTCGGTCCTCCCCGAGGGCGCGTTTGAGCCGGCGGGCAGTCTCCTGGTAAGCGTCGACCCGGCGGGCGTCGCGTCGCTGCCCTCTCCGGAGGCCGTCCGCGAGCGGCTGGGGCTTTCGGCGCGGGAGGCGGAGGTCGCGCTCCTCCTCGCCGAAGGGCTCTCGAACGCCGACGTCGCCGACCGCCTGTTCATCGCCCCGGCCACGGCCCGCCGCCACACCGAGAACGTCCTCGGCAAGCTCGGCCTGTCGAAGCGCTCGGCCGTCGCCGCCTCTCTCCTCGCGGCGGCCTGAGCCCGGGCGGGGGTCCGGGCGCGACTAGGCTCCGAGGACGGCGAGGGGACGGGACGTGACGAAGGCCCCCGCCGTCAACCGGCACTGATAGAGCCCGGCGGGGAGCCCCGCGGCCGCGAGGGGAACGACGTGCGAGCCCGCTGCGAACGAGCGGTCGGCCAACCGGGCGGCCTCGCGTCCGTTCGCGCCGTCGAGCGCGAGGACGACGTAGGCGGGGGCGGGGAGGTGGAACCCGACCTCGGCCGGACCGCCCGTCCAGAACGGCGGGACGGGGCCGAGCGACGGTGCGGCGGAGACAGGAGGAGGCGCCGAGGTCGGGCGGCGCCACAGGGCGCCGGTCTCGACCGCGGCGAGCCGCCAGGCGGCCGCGGCGGTCACGGCGACGGGGCCAGGAGGGAGCCCCTCGTCGAAGAGGGTCCAGTCGGCGCCGGGCATCGCCGATCGCCAAACGAGCCGGCGGCCGGCGTCGACCCCGTAGAGCGCGTGGGCGTCGGCGCCGAGGAGGGCGACGGCGGGGCCGCCCCGCTCGACCCACGTCTCCCCGTCGAGCCGGAACAGCCGCCCCCCCGCCTCGGCGTACGCCCACACCCCCGAGGCCGCGATCGACAGCGGCCCGCACGGGACAGGAAGGCCGGCCCCAGCGGTCTCCCAGTGGAGCCCGGCGTCGCGGCTCTGGCTCACGCCGAGCCCGTGGCCCACGAGTACCCGGTCGGCCGTGATCGCGAGGGACGAGGCGGCGAGCCCGACGCCCCTGAAAGGGAGCCCCTCGTTCGAGGCCGTCCAGCTCGCTCCGCCGTCCTCGGACCGGAACACGCCACGGTCGAGTGTGCCCGCGACGGCCACCCCGTCCGCCAGCGCGAGCGCGACGACCGACTCGGGCGGCTGGTCGGTCGGAACCAGGCGCCCCCCGACGAAGCGGCGGAGGCCGGCGTCGGTGGCGAGGAGGAGGCCGCCGGGGACGGCGAGGAGCGCGCGAGGGGGGGCTCCCGCCTCGGCGACGGTCGCCCAGTCGCCGTCGGGCCCCGTCCGGAGTACGCGGCCATCGGAGAGGCCCACATAGGCCGTCGCCTCGACGCCCGTGAGGGCCACCACGTCGGCAGGGAGAGGGATGGGTGTCCAGGGGGCCATCAGCAGCGGGCAGGGCGACAAACGGGTACCGGTCCACGTCCGAGGCTACTCGAACCGGACGACGAGGAGGGCGTCCGTCTCGACCGCCAGGTCGGCGGCCTCGGCGGGTGCGGCCGGCGCGGCGTCCACCGACGCCGCTACCGTCACGGATTCAGCGGACGCCGTACCCCCGGCCCTACAGGCGGCCGTGATCGGCGAGGACATCTCGAGGCCGCCCGAGAAGACGAGGCCGCCGACGAAGCGGAGCGCCCGCGGTCGGCCGAGGGCCGTAGACCCTTGCCGGTTGCCCGTCTCGATCCGGGCGTGGTCGCGCCCCCCGGAGCCGTGTCGACGAGGTGCGCCGTGAGGAGGGGCCTTGGGG
>JAAXJP010000611.1 GCA_012269805.1 Rubrivirga sp. | reverse complement strand
TCTACGAGTTCCCGATCCGCCAGAACGGGACGTTCATGTACCACTCGCACCACGACGAGATGACTCAGATCGCCCTCGGGCTGACGGGGATGTTCGTCGTCCACGAGCGCGGCCGCGACGACGTCGACCGGGACTTCGCGATCATGCTCCACGAGTGGTACGTCGAGCCGGGCACGAGCCGGCCGGACCCGAACGAGATGAGCGACTTCAACGTGCTCACGATGAACGCGCGGGCGTACCCCGGGACCGACCCGCTCGTCGTCGGGCACAACGACCGCGTGCGGATCCGCTTCGGCAACCTCTCTCCGATGGACCACCACCCGATCCACCTCCACGGGCACGTCTGGAAGATCGCCGCCACCGACGGCGGACGGATCCCCGACGCCGCGCAGTGGCCCGAGACCACGGTCCTCGTCCCAGTCGGGAGCACCCGGACCGTCGAGTTCACGGCCGACGCGCTCGGCGACTGGGCCATGCACTGCCACATGACGCACCACGTCATGAACCAGATGGGCCACGGCGTCCCCAACATGACCGGCGTCGACGCGGCCGCGCTCAACCGCGAGGTCCAGCCGCTCGCGCCCGGCTACCGAGCGATGGGCGAGGCCGGGATGGACGAGCACGGCGCCCACGTCGAGGCGGGCCACATGCCGGTCCCCGAGAACTCGATCCCCATGCTCGGTGCGCAAGGCCCGTTCGGATACATCACCATGGGCGGCATGTACACCAACCTGAAGGTCCGGGAACACCCCGTCGACTACGACCGCGACCCGGGCTGGTACGACCACCCGCCCGGCACGGTCGCCGGCCCCGCCAGCGCCGCCCAGCTCGCCCGCGACGGCATCTCTCTCTCCTAGCCCCTCCCGCCTCGGTCCGCCCACGGACGCGCCGAGGCCGACTCACTCCCCTCTCCACTCATGTCCTACAAACGATTCTTCGCCATGATCGCCACCTCGACGGTGATCATGTTCGGCCTCATGTACTCGACGGTCTACACGCTCGACCACGTCTGGTGGAGCCAGACCAAGTTCTGGATGGCCCTCTACATGGGCGCCACGATGGCCGTCGTGATGCTGGCGTTCATGTGGAAGATGTACGACAGCCGGCGGGCCAACGTCGCCATCCTGGTGGGGAGCGCGGTCGTGTTCGCCGCCTCGTTCGGCCTCGTCCGCGCGCAGTCGACCGTGGCCGACGTGGCCTGGATGCAGGCGATGATCCCCCACCACTCCATCGCGATCTTGACAAGCGAGCGGGCACGTCTGTCGGACCCGCGCGTCCGACAGCTCGCCGACGAGATTATCCAGACGCAGCGCCGTGAGATCGCAGAGATGGAGGCGCTCATCGACAGCCTCGAGGCCCTCCCGTAGCGCGCTGACGTCCGTTCTCTTGCGTTCGACCCGGAAGCCACCCTCGACTACACGCCCATGCTCCGCCTCCTCCTCGCCGCCGCGCTGGCCGCCGCCGCCGGTAGCGCCGCCGCCCAGCACGACCACGCCGCCGACGCCCACACCACGCGCATCCCGTCGGGGCTCTCGGCCGACGACGTGGCCGGGCTCCTGAGCGGGGCCGGCCTCGGGATGGCCCGCCCGGCCGAGCTCCACGGCTACCCCGGCCCGCTCCACGTGATCGAGCTCGCCGAGCCCCTCCAGCTGACCGACGCCCAGCGCGCGACGGCCGAGCGGCTCCGGTCCGAGATGCTGGCGGCGGCCGTCCCGCTCGGCCGCCAGCTCGTCGACGCCGAGCGATCGCTCGACGCCGTCTTCCTCTCGGGCGCCGCGACGGCCGCGGACGTCGAGCGGGCCGTGGCGCAGGCCGCCGCCGTCCACGCCCGGCTCCGCGCGACGCACCTCCGCGCCCACCTCGCCATGCGCGAGGCGCTGACCGAGGACCAGCTCCGGGCCTACGCGCGCCTCCGCGGCCACGACGACGTCCACGCAGGGCGCGGCCACGGCGGGCACGCCCACGACTGAGCGGGGCCACCGTTGGCCCCTCAGGGCGCGCCCCGTCGGCTCGGCGGGCCGGACCCTGAGCCGGGTCGGCGCGTCCCACTCGCTCGACTCCCCCTCTCCCGATGCCCCTCCGTTTTTCTGCCCTCCTCGCCCTCGCCCTTCTCGCCGGCTGCACGTGGGAAGGCCGCCCCGACGGGGCCGAGCCCGTCCACACCGCCAGCGACGGGTACTACGACGACGAAGGCGCGCCCCAGACCACGCCGCTCGGCACCGGCACCGGGGCCGAGACCATCGAGCCGCTCGACGACGAGGTCACGGCGCCCCTCGGTCCAGCTCCCGGACCGCCCGTCGAACTCACCCAACCTCCGCCCACGACCGGCACGGACGACGCGACCTCTGAAGTTGAAGAGGCCCTCACGCCCGGCACCGAACAGTAAGTAGCCCCATGCGCCCGACCGCCCTGCTCCTTCTCCCGCTCCTCGTCCTCACCGCCTGCCGCGTCGAGGACGCCCCGGCCGCCCCTGCCGAGGCGGCGCCCGAGGCCCAGGAGGCCATGGCCGTGCCCGCCTCGACCGTCGCCCCAGCCGACGCGCCGACGGTGACGGTCTACAAGAGCCCCACCTGCGGGTGCTGCACGCTGTGGGAGGACCACCTGAGGGCGTCGGGCTTCGAGGTCGAGAGCGTCCCCCGGACCGACATGGGCGCCGTCAAGGACAGCCTCGGCGTGCCCAGCCACCTCTCGTCGTGCCACACGGCCGTCGTCGGCGACTACGTCGTGGAGGGCCACGTGCCCGCCAAGCACGTCGCGCGGATGCTCGAGGAGGCGCCGGCCGCGCGAGGGCTCGCCGTCCCGGGCATGCCGATCGGCTCGCCGGGCATGGAGATGGGCGACCGCCGCGACCCCTACGACGTGATCGTGTTCGACGCGGCCGGCCGGCGCCGTCGAGCGCGAGGCGCGGCG
>JAAXJP010000453.1 GCA_012269805.1 Rubrivirga sp. | reverse complement strand
ACGCGCGGGAGAGCCCGGCGGGCCGCGAGCGGGGGGAGGTAATGGTCGAGAATCTGGACGAAGACCCGTCGCGCGTCGTGGCGGTCGCCCGCCCCCGCGAGGGGGCCCCAACGGTCGATGCCGCCCGTCACGAGGCGCCCCGCCGGGTCGCGCCCGTCCGCCAGGTCGAGCGCGATGCCGGCCCGGTCGGCGACCGTCCGGATCTCGGGCCGCCGGTCTGCCAGCTCTGCCGGAGCGCACACGACGAGGCGCCGCCCCACGGGGTGGGCGCGTGCCCACGCCTTGGCGACCCACAGCAGGTACTCGGCCTGGTGGGCACCGACGTTCGGTTCGTAGACGAGCGACGTCACGGTCATGGCCTGGGAGCGCGGAGCGCGTCGCGGAACGAGCGGAGGCCTCCGCTGAGGGCCGCCGCCAGCGCCCAGGCCGCGACGACGGCGGGAACCCAGGCCCCCACCGGCCACACGTCGCAGACGGCCCACGCCACCACGCCCGCCGTGACGGCGGGCGGGACGGTCCGCAGCCACGTCCCGGCGTAGAGTGCCCGGGTTTCGCGCCGGTGGAGCACGGCCATCCCGACAAGGATCGAGGCCTCCGTGCACAGCGTGGCACTGGCGGCGCCCGCGGTCCCAAAGCGGCCGATGAGAAGGAGGTTCAGCGCGACGTTGAGCGCGGCTCCGGCAGCGACGACCACGAAGTAGGCCCGCTCCCGGTCCCACGCCGTCAGCGGGACGCCGTACGCCATCGCCACGTACACGACGCCCGCGTTGGCCAGCAGCAGCTGGAGGGCCGGCGCCCCCGCCGCGTACTCCGGGCCGAACAGGAGGGCGAGCACGGGCCCGGCGGCGAACGGCGCGACGGCGAGCACGGGCAGCCCGATGAGGAGGAGCGCCGACGCGAACCGGCGCGCCGCGTCGGCCCGCTCGGCTTGGGTGCCGGCCCGCGCCAGCGTGGGGAAGAACGCGGGGAAGAGCGCGGCGGCGGGGGCCACCGCGAGCGCGTAGACCTTGTATCCCGCCCCGTACAGGCCCACCTCGGCCGTCGTCCGGAGGGCCTCGAGCATGATCTTGTCGAGGTTGTAGTACACCTCGCTGACGAACGCCGAGGCGGCGAGCGGCAGGGCCGGGACGAGAAGCGCGCGCCACGCGCCAGCCCGGGGCCGCGGGGGACCGAACTCTCCGGCGTAGGCTCCGAGGAGAAGGCCGTTAGCTACGAGCGGGGCGGCCCCGACGGCGACGGCCGCGACGACCACGTCCGTGCCGTCCCGGACGAGCGCGAACGCGAGGCCGGCGAGGAGCCCTGCCGCCCCGGCAGTGCGGAGCGCCAAGACCCACATCCGCTCGATCCCCTGGTACACCCAGTCGAGCTGGACGGCCCGCGCCACCAACTGGAGCCCGAGGACCGCGAGGGCCACGGCCGCAGGGGCCGTCCCGGCCACCCAAAACGCGATGCCGACGTAGAGCGCGGTCGCGACGAGCGCCAGCGCCAGGCGGAGCCCGAGCACATTGGCGACGAGGGTGCGGAGGGAGCCCACGTCGCCCGCCGGCGCCCGCGCGATCTCGCGCACGCCGACGACGTCGAGGCCCAGCGTCACCGCCAGCAGGAAGTACGACAGGATCGCGAGGCCGAGCGTGAGGACCCCGAACCCCTCCGGGCCCAGGGCGCGCGAGAGGTGGACCCACGCCGCGAAGTTGACCCCGAGCGTGACGGCCTGCCCGATCCCCAGGGCCAGCGTGTTCCGGCCGATGGTCTGGGCTCTAGGTCGCCCCACGCCTGGCCCGAGCCGTTCGGAAGGCCGCATGGTCCGCCACGCCGTTGGTGAGGCCCATGAGGAGGGTCACGACCAGCATCTGGTCCATGATCGAGAACGGGTTGGAGGTGATCGACGCGAGCGAGAGCGCGACCAGCGTGGCCGCCCCGCCGAGCGCGCACGCTCGAGCCGCCGCTTCCTCCCCCGCGGTGCGCGCTGCGACGACCCCACGCAGAATCCCGCCGACCCACACCGTGAGCATCGTCAGAAGCCCGAAGAGGCCCGTCTTAAACCACAGGGCCACGTATCCGTTGTGGAGAAAGCCCCAGTGGATCGTCCCGTAGGTCACCATGTCGTATCGCGTGACCTGGACCCCCCAACCGTAGCCCAAGATGGGGTTCACCCGGATCCGGTCCCACGCCGCCGACGTCTCGGCAAACCGGTTGACGAGCGAGATGTCGCGGGTCGACGCCGTCGAGAGCGTCGCGAATCGGCGGATGGTCCCGTCGGCGAGGAGGGCCAACTCCTCGGGGAAGAGCGCGACCGCGAGCGCCGCCACGAGCGCCAGGCCGAGTAGGACGTAGAGTGCGATCTGGGCGCGTGCGCGCCCCGGGGCGATCAGCCAGAGAAACCCGAGCCCGAGCGCCCCTGACACCCAGAACCCACGGGAGCGAGTGAGGACGAGGGCGGCGAGAAACGCCCCCGTGGCCACGACGCAGAGGACCCGCGCGCTCCACCGCCGCGAGACGGTGAGGGCCGCGAGGCTGAGGAGGAGCCCCGCTGTGATCGACGTCTCGCCCAGAATGAACCGGGCGTCGGCGATCTGCCACGCGGCGTCGGCGCTGGTCACGACGGCGCGCAGGGCCAGCCCGTTCGAGACGGCCGAGTACGCGCCGAGCCACGCGAGCCCGGCGGCCACCACGACGGCCCCCCGGGTCGACCGGGCCGCGGCGTCCTTGACGGGGAAGTAGAGCGCGAATGGGAGCGTCGCCAAGAGGTCGGCCCGGAAGTCGTAGGCGTCCATCCCGAACACGAGCCCGAGGACGATGCCCAACGGGACGAACCCGAACAGCCACACCGCGGCCGCCCGGTCGGGGAGGGACGAGACGAACGGGCGCCCCGTCAGCAGCGCCTGCCCGTACCACGCGGTCAGGTACCCTA
>JAAXJP010000523.1 GCA_012269805.1 Rubrivirga sp. | reverse complement strand
GCGTGCGCGATGATCTCGCTCCGGAGCGACACCTGCGCGTCGCGTGTGCGAAGGATGCGCGGAACTCGGCGTCGTGCCCTGGCGCCCTCTCCCCTCCTCCGTCATGCGCCTCGCCCTCGCAGCGTTCGCCCTCCCGGCACGTGCGCAGCCCGTCACCAGCGGCCCCGCCGAGGACGTCGCAGCCATCCTCGCCCAGTCGCGCGCGTTCTCGGCCGCCTTCGTCCGAGGCGACGTCGACGCGATGGTCGCCATCTACGCCGTCGGCGGGGTCGCGGCGCCGAGCGGGCGCGACTGCATACGCGGGGCCGACGCGCCGGGTGAGCCGGCCCGCCTCGGTCCCTCCGCGAGCGCACCGAGGCGGAGGGGAGCGTCGCCGCGCGCGAAGGGCTCGCTTCGCGCACGGTGTCGTCGGGCCAGAAGGGTCTAGCGAGCCCCGTCCCAGGAGGCGTCGGCGCTGCCGGGCGTGGCGTCGCAGTAGGTGTACCGGCCGGACCACCGGCTCGGACCCACGAGGACGAACGTGACACGGCCCCAGTACGGCGTCCCGTTTCGGGTCGTCCCGCAGTTTCGGGTCGACGTCGGCTCGGTCCAGTACCCGCGGATCACGTTGCCTTCGTTGACGGCGTCGATCGTGCTGTCGCCGCCCTCGTAGGTCCCGGTGACACGGCCGTCCTCGTCCTGGACGAGACTCATGGCGCCCCACGACGTGTCCCAGGTCCCGGTCGCGTCGATGGGCGAGCTGTAGGCGGCGGGTGGCCAGCCATCGGCTGAGCGGGGGGAGCCCGACGAGCCCACGCCGTCCATGGCGTCGCGGGCGAGGCGTTCGGCCTGCGAGCAGCCGGCGGCGGTGATGAGGAGGACGGCGAGAAGCGTGCGCGTGCGCATGGCGGGAAGAGGAGGGGTTCTCCCCCATCACGCAGCGCCCGCCGAGTCGGGATCACGCGGGCCCTCCGCGGGACAGGACGGCCCGCCCGGTGATCCGGATGCGGGCCCTCCTGCGTGATGACCTCGAGCCGGCGACCTCCACCTCCCCCGACCCCGCGCCCATGCCTCGCCTCCTGCCCCTCGCGCTCCTGCTCCTCACCGCGCCTCCGGCGGCCGCGCAGCCCCAGTGGGCCATCGTCTGTAGCCCGCCCCCCTGGGACGCCGGTCCGTTCGAGCTCGACGCCGACGCCCCCGGGTGCGTCTGGGACCGCACCGACGGCGGCGAGACGGTACGTCTGGCCCCCAGCGCGCTCGAGGCGTTCGGAGCCGAGCTGACCGCGGTGACGCGGTGGTTCCGGACGCACCGCTTCCGCGAGCCCCTGCTGCGCCGGGTCCAGGGCCGCTTCGCGGTGGACGTCTACGCGCAGGGGGCCACGCCGTGTGTGGGCGAGAGGTGCTACGACACCGACGCCCCGGTCTTCGCGGTCCCGGCGAGCGAGGGCGTCGACCGCCCCCTCCGCCTGTTCGTCCGCTCGGACGTGGCCGCGGGCACGGCCAGCGCGACGGACCGGGCCGGCGTGTACAGCCTCCTCATGGAAGCGGTGTACTCCGCCTACTGGGACCCACCGTTCGAGGCGTGCCCGACGGCCTGCTGGATCGACCGGGCGATCGACGACGGGTTCGCCCGATGGTGGCTCCGGACCCGCCATCAGGAGGAGGTCCCCATCGAGCCGGCCTTCGGGGTCTCGCTGCCACAGATCGAAGCGGCGGGGGCCGGCCCGTTCTGGACCCACGTCGCCTTCCTCTCCGACCGTCGGACCGGCACCGACGACGGCTTCGCGTTCGCCCGGCCCCTGTTCGAGGAGCTCGGGGCGATCGGCTCGGGCGCCGGGACCGAGGCCTACCTCGTCGCCGTCGACCAGATCCTGCGGCGAGACGACGTGGGCCTGTCCCTGGGCGACCACGAGAGCGGCCTGAGCCAGGCGTACGCCTTGACCATCGCCAACCTCCAGTGGCTGGAGACGGCGCCGCGCCAGCCGACGCTGACGGTCCGGCCCGGCGAAACGGAGACGCGGCAGGTGACCGCCCACCCGCCGCTCGGCGCAGTCCGCATCCCGGTCGAGATCCCCGGGCTCGACGGGCTTGCCCTGATCCGGGTGTTCGTCGACTCGGCCGCTGAGGGCCTCACGGTCTCGTACCGCGGCCCGGGCGGCGTGGGGCTGAACTACGGCCGGCGGAACCGGCGGACCGGCCGGCTCGAACGGTTCACCGACTCGTCGGACGTCTGCTCGCCCGACGACGAGACGTGCGAGATCGTGATCTCGATCGCGAACGCGCACCCGGAACGCCCCTCGGTCACCGCCCCCGAGAGCTACACGGTCGAGGTCCAGGTCGAGCCGCAGTGCGCGCTGCCGGGCGACGCGCGCGGCGTCGTCTACGCCGTCGAGGGGCCGAACCCGCAGACGGGCGCGCGGGGCGAGGTGGCGCGCGTGACCTTCGACGTGGCCGAGGTGGCGGGCCGGGGCCGCTCCACCGTCAACCGCGTCGAGGGCTCCGTCTCGCTCTCGGCCGGCCTGACCGTCACGTCCGACTTCGAGGCGCGGCTGACGTGCGGCACGCACCGGCTGGCCCTGACCGACCTCGCCTTCTCGAACGAGGCCCTCGCCACGGCCGCGGGGCCGCTCGGCTCGACGCTCCTCGGCCCGCGCCTCCGCCTCCCCACCGATGTGGCCGTCGGCGACGTGCTCCGCCCCGTCGCGCACGCGACCGAGTTCGAGATCGGGGGCGACGCCGCGCTCCGGTCGGGGACGATCCTCCACGACCTCCGGGTGACGGGCCGGGACCGCGTCTCCGTCCCCGGCGCCGGCCACCTCGACGTCTGGGTCGTCGAGGGCTCGGCGACCGGGAGCGTCCGGTTCGAGGACGGGCTCCTGACGGCGCTCGAGGCCGAGGGCGCGGTCTTCGACGGGGACCTCGACCGGCAGGTGCAGGACGTCCTCCGCGACGCGGGGATGCCGACCGACAGCAGCGTCCGCGGCACGGCCAGCGGCCTGCTGAGCCTGCTCGGCAGCGGCGAGCCCGAGCCGACGCCGTTCACCGTCTGGTACGCGCCAGGCTGGGGCGCCGTCCAGACGACGACCGGCACGGGCGAGGCGGCTACGACGAGCCGCCTGGCGGAGGTACGCCGGGAGTAGGCGCGCCGTGGCCCCGTCCGCCTCGGCGCTCCCGTGGCACCCCCGAGGCGGACGAGGCTGGGTCACCGGGCCGCAGCGAGGGCGGCCTCGACCCGCTGGCGGTCGTCGTCGTTGGGGTCGGCCGCCAGGGCGGCGCGGAGGTGGGGCGCGGCCTCGGCACCGCGGCCGGCGTCGGCGAGCGCGAGGCCGAGCGTGCCGCGGACCTGGGCCGTCGCGGCGTGCTCGGCCCCGAGCGCGTCGGTGAGGAGGGCGACGGCGCGGCGGGCCTCGCGGACGGCCTCGGCGGCCCGGCCGGTGCGCTGGAGGAGCGCGGCCCGGCCGGCGACGGGGAACGCGCGGAGGTAGTGGCCCTCAGGCAGGGCGGCGGCGTACCCGGCCTCGGCGCGGTCGTAGAGGCGGAAGGCGTCGGCCGCGCGGCCCGGCGTCCGGCCGTAGAGCGCGGCGAGGTTCTGGACGGCCCCGACCGTCTCGGAGTGGTCGGCACCGTAGACCATCTCGCGGACCGCCAGCGCGCGGCGGTAGAGCGGGTCGGCTCCGCCCAAGTCGCCCCCGTTCATCCGCGCGAGCGCCCAGTTGTTGAGGACCGTCGCCACCGTCGGGTGCTCGGCCCCGTACGCCCCTTCCAGGATTCCGACCGACCGGTCGAAGAGCGAGTCGGCCGTGGCGAGGTCGCCGCGCGTGGCGGCGAGGCCGGCCAGCTCGCTGAGGGCCTCGGCGGTCTGCGGGTGGCGTGGGCCCCATACGCCGGCCTTGATCCGGACGGCCTCCTCCTGAAGCGCCCACGCGCGGTCGGCGCCCTCGGCCGTCCACTCGTCGGCGTAAGACGACGAGAGGCCGTCGAGCGCCGAGGCCAAGTCGCGTCGGCGCTCGGGGTCGCGGCGGGCGAGCGCGCGGAACGCGTCGACGGCCCGGACGAACATCGCGCGCGACGCATCCGCCTCGCCCATCTCCCCGAGCACGACGGCGAAGTCGCTCTGGACGTCGGGGAGGTCGGCCGCGTCCGCCTCGGTGAGGAGCTGGCGGTAGGTCCGCTCCGCCGTCTCGTAGTCGCCGTGGTAGGTGCGGGTCCAGGCGTGCCAGGAGCGGGCGAGCGTCCGCGCGCGGTGGCCTGGCGGGAGACTGCGGGCGGCCTCGGCGGCGAGGGCCGCGACGGAGTCCGCGGCGACGTGGTCGCCCAGCCCGAGGTGGGACGCGGCGAGGACGGACAGGAGCTCGGCCCGGAGCGCCGGGCGGGCGGCGAGGTCGAGCCGGACCCGGTCGGTGGCGGACGCGAGGAATCGGGAGACCGTGAGCTCGCGGTCCCCGCCGAGCGTCGGGTCGACGCCCTCGAACAGGTCGACGAGCACGCGGTTGAGCGCCTCGGCGCGATCGCGCTCGGCGGCCACGCGACGGGCCTGGAGCGTCGCCGTCGCGGCCCACCCGACGACGAGCGCGAGGCCGAGCGCGGCGGCGGCGACGGCCCCGCGGCGCCTCTGGACGAACCGGCGCAGCCGGTAGGCCGCGCTCGGCGGCCGGGCCTCGACGGGCTCCCCCGCGAGGTGGCGCTCGACGTCGCGGGCGAAGGCGTCGGCCGTGGCGTACCGGGCGTCGGGCACCTTCCGGAGTGCCTTCAGCACGATCTGATCGAGGTCGCCCGCCAGCCGACGCGCGAGGCGTACGGGCGGGGCGGGCGGCGTCGTGTTCGTCGCGTCCTCGGTCTCGGTCACGGCTGCCGACGGCACCGTCGGCTCGGTCTCGAGCACGGCCCGCTCGACGGCCGCGCGGGCACGCTCGGGGAGCCGGTACGGACGGCGGCCCGTGAGGAGCTCGTAGAGCAGCACCCCGAGCGCGTACACGTCGGTCGCCGTCGTCGGCGGCTCGCCGCGGACCTGCTCGGGCGCCGCGTAGGCCGGCGTCCGCGGCACCGCGCCGACCGTGAGGTCCGCCTCGGCGTCGTCGAGGACCTTGGCGATGCCGAAGTCGAGGAGCTTGACCCGCGGCCCCTCCGGCGTCGCCGTCACGAACACGTTCGACGGCTTGAGGTCGCGGTGGACCACGAGCTGGCGGTGGGCGTAGGCGACGGCCTCGCAGACCTGGCCGAAGAGGGCGAGGCGGGCGTCCACGCCGAGCCCGAGGCGAGCGCAGTGGTCCGTGATCGGCTCGCCCTCCACGAGTTCCATCGCGAAGTACGGCCGGCCCTCGTCGGTCAGACCGCCGTCGTAGAGCCGCGCGATGCCGGGGTGGTCGAGCCGGGCCAGCACGCGGCGCTCGGCGAGGAACCGGCGGACGTCGCCGCGGCCGGCCCGGAGCACCTTCAGCGCGAGCGCCCGCTCGAAGGCGCCGTCGGCCCGCTCGGCGCGGTAGACGGTCCCCATGCCGCCCTCGCCGAGCACGCCCGTCAGGCGGTACGGCCCGACGCGGGCGCCCGGGCCGAGGCCGCGCGCGGCGACGTCGCGGGCGGCCCGGTCGAAGAAGGCGCCGGCCTCGGCGTCGGCCTCGAGAAGGGCGGCGACCTCGTCGCGGAGGGCCGCGTCGGCGGCGGTCTCGCGGTCGAGGAAGGCGTCGCGGTCGGCCGGCGGGAGGGCGAGGGCGGCGTCGAAGAGGGCCTCGACGCGGGCCCAGCGGTCGGAGTCCATGCTCATGCCGAGATCACGCGAGAGCGGCGCACGGCGGATCAGGCCGGGTCGCCGACGGGCCCGCCGAGGCGGGCGGTCCCGTCGAGATCGTCCGTCTCAGCGAGCGCGCGGTAGAGCCACGCCTGGGCCATCCGCCAGTCCCGCTTGACGGTCGCCGTCGAGACGCCGAGCGCGGCGGCGGTCTCCTCGACCGAGAGGTCGCCGAAAAAGCGGCACTCGACGACGCGCGCCTTCCGGGCGTCGAGCGCGCCCAGCCGGCCGAGCGCGCGGTCGAGCGCGAGCACGAGCCCGTCCGAGGTCTGGGCGGCCGACCCCACGAGCGTCTCGGACAGCTCGACCCGAGCGAGGTCGCCGCCGCGTTTCTCGGCGCTCCGCCGCCGGGCGTGGTCGACGAGCACATGGCGCATGGCCTTCGCGGCGACGCCGAGGAAGTGCGAGCGGCCCTCGAACCCCTCCCCCCGGCTCAGCCGGAGGTACGCCTCGTGGACGAGCGCCGTCGTGTTGACGGTCTCCGACGACGGCCCCCTCCGGACCTGCCGGGCGAGCGCGCGGAGCTCGTCGTAGACGACGGGGAGGAGCCGGTCGAGCGCGCCGTCGTCGCCCCCGCGGAGCGAGGCGAGCAGGCGCTCGACCTCGTCGGCAGGCGGGGCGGTCGGGTGAGGGGCGGACACGGCGCGGGGCGGGACGCCGAGAACATAACGGCGAGGTCGCGGGCGGCGAAAAATGACAAGGGCCGGGCCGAACTCCCGTAGTAGGGGCGCACCCCCCCACAGACACATGGCCCGCATCGCACCCCTCGCGCTCGTCGCGCTGGCACTCGTCCTCAGCAGCTGCGCCTCCACCGTCGACCGGATGGTCGACGCCGCCGGCCGGGCCGTCGACCGCCAGGTCGACTACCGGACCGACCGGGCCGTCCGCGGCGTCATCGACGGGATGTTCGACGCGGGCGAGAACGCCGTCCGCTGCGTGTTCACCGACGACACCTGCATCGAGCGGGCCCAGCGCAACGGCGACCCCGTCGTGCTCACCGACGAGAGCGGCACGCCCGTCGACCGGAGCGGAACGCCGGTCACGACGGCCAACGCCGAGGACGCCGTCGTCCGCACGACCGTCGCCGGCGCCGACGCCAACTACGACTTCCAACCCGGCGAGCGGACCCTCTTCGCCGAGGACTTCTCGACCGACCGCGTCGGCGACTTCCCGCGCTCGCTGTACTACCTCAGCGGGACCGGCGAGGTCGTCGAGTTCCAGGGCCGGCGGCTCCTCCGGTTCACGTCGGGCGGAGCCTTTCAGATCCAGCTCGGCCAGACCCTCCCGACCACGTTCACCATCGAGTTCCTCGCCCAGACCGGCAACGCCGCAAACATCAACGTCTACACCGCGCCGCCCGTCCGGGACGACGAGAACCGGCCGTTCTACGGCTACGAGGGCGACTACCTCAACCTGGGGAGCTGGCGCGGCTCCGGCCTCTGGAGCGACGGCGAGCCCCGCTCCGTCGTGGGCACGCCCGACGACGAGCTCATCCAGGTCGAGATCACCGTCGACGACCAGTACGTCAAGATGTACGCCGACGGCCAGCGCATCGCGAACGTCCCCCGCGCCGACCTCGGCCGCCACGACGCGGTCACGTTCGGCATCGGCGCCCGCGACGACCGGCTCGTCTACATCGGCGACCTCCGGGTCGCGGCGGGCGGGAACGACCTCTACGGCGCGCTCCAGAGCGAGGGCCGCGTCGTGACCGAGGGGATCCTCTTCGACACCGGCAGCGCGACGCTCAAGCCCGAGTCGTTCTCGGTCGTCCAGGAGATCGCGGCGATGATGGAGGAGCACCCCGAGCTCCGCGTCCGGATCGAGGGCCACACGGACGCGCAGGGCGACGCGGCCTCGAACCAGAGCCTCAGCGAGCGCCGCGCCGCCGCCGTCGAGGCCATGCTCACCGGCCTCGGGATCGCCCCCAGCCGGCTCGAGTCGGCCGGGATGGGGCAGTCGCAGCCCGTGGCCACGAACGACACGGCCGAGGGCCGCGCGCAGAACCGGCGCGTCGAGCTCGTCCGGCTGTAGTCGCCGGCCCGCCACTATCCTCCCCTCTTCTGGCTGGCGGCTCGCCCCGCTGGCCGGACGGGCCGTTCCTTGTTCCCTGTTGACATGTCGCACCGCTCGACGCTCGCCGCCCTCCTCGCGCTCGTCCTCACCCTGCCCGCCTCGGCGCAGTGGCCGACGACCGACTGGGTCATCCGGGAGCCGCCCAACGGGGCGCTCTCGAACGTCCCGCTCATCGGCGGCGAGCTCGACAACTTCGTCTTCCAGACCGTCCCGCCGCTCGGCGAGCGCGGCGTGTTCGCGGCCAAGCACGAGGGGATCCTGGAGGGGGCGAGCACGTGGTTCCAGTCGCTCGGGTTCGCGCCCCCGCTCCAGCTCACGACGGACGGGTTCGACCTCGAGGTCGGGGCCGGCGACGGATACCTCGCCGTCCTCAAGCCGGACGAGAGCGAGGTTGGGTCCTCCCACAAGACGTCCGGGCTGATGTGGCTCACGACGCACCCCGGCTTCCTCGCCGTCGACACGCCGACGTGGACACTCATGGAGGCCTCGGCCGTCCACGAGGTGTACCACGCCGTGCAGAAGGGGAGCAACGCCTCGCTCGTGCAGCGGATGAACGGCAACCCGCCCCAGGTCGAGGGCTGCCTCGGCGACTCCGACCTCGACTGGTTCGTGGAGGGCACGGCCGCGATGGTCCAGATCCGCTGGCTGGAGGGGCAGCTCGGGGACTGGGGCCATCCGTTCCTGGGGTCGAGCCGGGCCGCGTGGGTCCGCGAGTTCGACCAGCCGCTCGTCCGCGGGCTGTTGCCGTACGAGCACCAGGAGTCCAGCGTCGAGCCGACCATGACCGCGATGGAGACGGTCTCGTGGGCCTGCGACTACGGCACGTGGTACCTCTGGTACGCCATCGGCGACCTCATCGGGCGGACGCCCGAGGAGGCGGTGACCTACACCCGGTTCATCCTCGAGGGCACGGAGCCCTGGGACGACGGCGGGGTCGCCAACGTTGACGCCGGGCTGAAAGCGGCGGCGGCGGCCTACGACGCGATCGGGCCGTTCCGCGGCGGGCTCTACGACCTCTACCCGGAGGTCGTGGCCCAGTACCTCACGGCCGACCGGTTCTACGGCGACCTCGAGGAGGTCGAGCTCGAGGCGCCGGGCCTCTACCAAGCCGACTCGCAGGGCGACCCGCTCGGGCCGCTGGCGACGCGCGCGTGGCGCGTCAGGGTCCGGCTGCCTCAGAACGCGAGCCCGATCCCCTACAACGTCCGGTTCACGCTCGAGGCGGAGGGGACCACCGACCGCGACGCGCTCCACCTCATCGTCGACGACGACGTGGCCGGCCGGCCGGCCGAGGACGCGACCCCGTACACGGCCGTCGAGCGGACCGACCTCGCCGAGCCGGCGGCCGACGGCACCGTCGAGTACCTCGTCCGCGTGGCGAACGTGGCCGAGGCGGCGACGGACACGGAGCCGGCCGAGTTCTCACTCCGTGTCGAGGTCGACGGCTTCTACGGCTCCGACGTCGACGACAGCCCGACGCCGGGCGAGGTCGGCGGCGAGCTCCCGCCCGGGTTCGCCGTCAACGGGCTGGGTCCGTGGGCGTGCCGCGGCGGGAGCGAGTCCCGCGCCGTCTTCGACCTCGTCACGCCGGACGAGATGGGCAACGACATCGACCGCGCGATTCCCGAAATGGCGCAGGACGCCGAGGAGATGCTCGACGACCTCGAGATCCTGATGCAGCGGATGGAACGCCAGGGCCGCGAGGGCGGGATGTCGCGCGAGCAGATCGACGAGATCCGGGCGCAGGCGCGGGCGGCCATCGCGCAGGGACGGGCCGAGGGCCAGCCCAGCATCGACCGGGCCGCCGCCGAGGCGCGCAGCCGCAACGTCACCGAGCTCATGGCCACGTTCGTCGGCGCCGCCGCGGGCGACGAGTGCCAGGTGACGCTCCACGCGACGCTCCGCGGTCGCCAGGGCGGCGCGCAGATGATCGCGGGGGCCGTCGACCGCGACCGGTACCCCGAGGACGAGGCGCCGAGCTTCGACGTCGGCGCGTTCCCGGCCGAGGTGCTGGAGGTGATGCGGTCCGGGCTCCGCGGGGCGATGGACTTTGGGCCGGGCCAGATCCCCCAGAGCATGGCCGGGATGGCCGAGTTGGAGGACGCCTACGACGGGTGGCAGGTCTGCACGATGACCGACGAGGAGCGCCGCCGCGCACGGGAGGCCGCCGCCGGGTCCGACTGCCCCGCGGTGACGTGCACGGCCGGCCAGCTCGTGCTCGAGCGCGCGGAGCAGGGCCATATCGCGGGAACGTTCCAGTTCGAGGTTCTCCAGTGGCCCGAGGAGTCGACGGGCCGGTGCCACCGGCCGTCGGGGCGCCACACCGTGACCGGCCACTTCAACGTGGCCTCGACCGACGACGGGACCGACGACAACAGCCTCTCGGGCTTCGGCCTCGGGACCGTCCTCAGCGGCGCCTCGCCGATGATGCCCGGCATGCCGATCCTCGACTTTTCAGACCTCAACGAGTAGCCCCCGCTGGCGGCACCGCGCCGTCGACGCGACCGGCTGACGGACGGACTCGCCAGCGGCGCGGCGCATCAGTTCGCGAAGACGGGCGGCCCGTCGCCGTCGATCACCGTCACGTCCTGGACCGCGAACCAGCCCTCGCCCTCGGCGCCCGCCGAGTTTTTGTACGGCACCTCCTCCCCGTCCGGCCCCCGCCCCGGCGCGATGTCGACGACGTAGACGAGGTCCTTTTTGATGTCGCGCCCGGCGGCGTCCTGCCCGACCGTCACGCCCGGCGACACGTCGGCCACGCGGCCCTCGATGGCGCCGAGGAGCTGCCCCTCGCGGGTGTAGAGGTGGACGCGGACCTGCTTGCCGACGAGGCGGTAGTCGGGAGTGGACATCGGGGGCGGGAAGGGGAGCCGGAAGATCGCGACGCCGCCCACCTCGAGCCTCCCCGCCTCGGCGTCGAGGCGGGCGCACTCGGCGCTACCAGCGGACGGGCTCGCCGCGCGTGTCGACGTGGACGAACGGGCCGCGGTGCGGGGCCGGCCCGTAGATCCCGAGCCCGCCGACGAACGGCGCGTACCACGGCTGGTCGGTCAGGTCCTCGACGACGGCCGCCAGCCACTCGGCGTCGGCCTCGGTCACCTCGCCGTCGCCCGTCACGTCGTCCATCACGCCGTCGCCGTCGGCGTCGACGAAGACGTCGGCGGCGTCGCCGTAGACGTGGCGGCTGTAGTTCGTGTCGTTGCCGATGGCCGCGTTGTAGGCCGGCGTCCGGTACCCCGAGAGGACCGACAGCGTGTGGGCCTCGACGCCGGCCTCGTTGACGGCGAACAGGATGCGCTCCAGCTTCAGGAGCAGCGCCGGGCTCAGCACGAGGTACTTCGGCCAGCCCGACTCCTGCTTGGCGAGGAACTGGCCGAGCTCGAAGTGCGGCGCGACGTCGACGTCGGCCAACTCCGGCGTGACGCGGACGAACCCCGGCGGCTCCTCGTAGGCCGGGCTCCCGCCGAGCGGCTCGTCCTCGTAATCCCCGATGACGTAGTCGCCGATGGCCTCCGACTCGTGGTCGAAGGGGACGAGCGTGAACGCGTTCAAGGCGACCGTCTCGTTCTCAGCACTGGTGACCTCCAGGCGGGAGAGGCCGGGCGTCGTGGGCGCCGTCCAGTGCCACGCGCGCGGGCCGACCTCGGCGAGCGTGCCGTCGGAGGCCTCGGCCTCGGCGTCGGCCACGAACAGGGCCTCGAGGCGGAGCGTGTCGCCCGGCAGCGCCGTCACGGCGAACGTGTCGTACGGGATGGCGAGGTCGCCGA
>JAAXJP010000254.1:1238-2916 GCA_012269805.1 Rubrivirga sp. | reverse complement strand
TCGCGAATCCAGACCGGCCTGCGCACGGCTCCGGAGCCGCCTCGCCACGTCGCGCTCCATCGCCGTAGCGGGGCTACGGCTGCTTCGCGCTCCTCGCGAGCCGACGCCGGCTCTCGCGCTCGGCCCCGTTCCGAATCACGAGACAGAGCCTAGCTCGCCGGCGTCGCCCGCCGAGGCGGGGGGGCGAACATGACGAGAGCCCCGGCCTCCTCCAGCCAGGGCTCTCATCGAGGGTGACGACTAGCGCGACTCGTCGCGCCCGGCCAACGTACGCCAACGGCCGCTGGATTTCACGCCCTCCTGCGAAAATGCCGGCCCCAGCCCCCCGCGCTTCGGCAGACACAGACCGGACGAATCCCGCGAGCCCGTCCGGGGGTACCGTCGGGGCGATGACCGACGTCCGCCGCTTTCCCGCTCGCTTCCCGTTCGACCTCACGCTCACGTTCCTGCGGGACATGCGCGCCGGGGTCGGCCGCCTCGATGCCGTCGGGGGCGACCTCGTCGAGGTCACGGCGCCCGGCGTTCCCGGGCTCGTGCTCGTCCGCCACCCCGACCTCGTCCGCGAGGTGCTCATCGAGCGGAACGCCGACGTCACGAAAGCGAGGGGACTCCGGCTGGCGGCACGGATCCTCGGGCAGGGGCTCCTCACGAGCGAGCCGCCGGTCCACACCCGGCAGCGGAAGCTGATGCTGCCGGCCTTCCACCACGGCCGCCTCCAGCACTACGGCCAGACGATGGTGGACCTCGCCCACGCCGAGGCCGACCGCTGGACCGAAGGCGAGCCACTCGACGGGTCCGCGGCCATGACCCGCCTCGCCCTCGCCATCGCTGGGCAGACGTTGTTCGGCGCCGACGTCCTCTCCGACGCCGACCGCGTGAGCGCGGCCGTCCGCGAGGCGATGGTCGCCTTCGACCGGGCGCAGTATCCGTTCGCGGACAGGCTGATGTGGCTCCCGACGGCCGCGAACCGCACGGCCGACCGCGCCCGCCAGGCGCTCGACGCCGTCGTCTACGGACTGATCGAGGAGCGCCGCGCCGCGCCGGACGAGGCCCACGACGACCTGCTCGGGATGCTCCTCGCCGCGCGCGACGACGACACGGGCGAGGCGATGACGGACCAGGAAGTCCGGGACGAGGCCATGACGCTCCTCCTCGCCGGCCACGAGACGACGGCCGCCGCGCTCGCCTGGACGTGGTTGCTCGTCGCCCAGCACCCCGCGGTCGAGGCCCGACTCCACGCCGAGGTGGACGCCCTCGGGGGGCCCCCGTCGTTCGACGCGCTCGGCCGGTTGCCGTACGCCCGCCAGGTCTTCGCCGAGTCGATGCGACTCTACCCGCCCGCCTGGGTCGTCGGCCGAGAGGCCGCGCGGGACACCGTGCTCGGCGACCACCCGATCTCCGCAGGGACGATGGTCCTGTTCGCCCCCCTCGGCATCCACCGCGACCCGCGGTTCTGGCACGCGCCCGACGTGTTCCGCCCGGAACGGTTCGAGCCCGAGGCCAAAGCGGCCCGGCACAAGTTCGCCTACCTCCCCTTCAGCGCCGGCCGGCGGGGGTGCATCGGCGAGCAGTTCGCGTGGGCCGAGGGCGTCCTCGTGCTGGCGGCGATCGCGCAGCGCTGGCGGCTCCGGATGGCGGGTCCGGCGCCGGACCCGCACGCCGCGGGCACGCTCCGCCC
>JAAXJP010000254.1:0-1228 GCA_012269805.1 Rubrivirga sp. | reverse complement strand
ACCACGCAGGAATCGACTGGTTGCCCGGGGGCGGTGGCGGGGGGGGGGGGGGGGGGGGGGCGTGGGGCCGGGGGGGGGGGCGGGGGGGGGGGGGGCGGGCGCCGCCCCCCCACGCCTCGGTCACGCTCCGCCCCGCAGGCCCTCTGCCCCTCCTGCCCGAGCGGCGCTAACGTCTTGAGCGGGCCACGTCACAGGGTTGTCACACCCCCCTGGCGACGTTCCGGTACACCTCTCGCCCACGCTGATGTCCCGTCCCCCGCTCGCCGACACGCTCCCCTACGCGACTGACTTCGTGATCGAGGTCCTGTCCGCGTCGTCGCGCGCCCCGTTCGGGCAGCTCTCCTGGGTCGAGATCAACCGGCTCGCGGCGCAGTGGCTCCGCCCCGAGGCGGGCGAGGCCGGCGACGACACGTCCCGCCTCGGGCACGCCGTCGTCATCGAGATGTCGGCGCACGGGCTCCTCGACGTGGAGCTCACCTCGGCGGCCGACGGCCAGCTGATGGTCCAGCGCGTGGCGCACCCGCGGTTCGCAGGCGTTCAGGCCGCGCAGGCGCTGGCGGCCTAGCGCCAGCTGGCGGGTCAGGCGCTCGGGGTCCAGGCCGCGACGCCGAGGCCAAGGAGGTACGCCCGGCCGACGCCCGCCTCGGACGGGGCGGCACCGGACGCTCCGCCGGTCAGGAGAGCGCGCCGGACGCGACCGTCCCGGTACAGGTCGGCGGCGGGGTCGAGGCGGGCGGAGAACACGGGCGGGGCCGGTCTCCCCACACGGCGGCTCCCAGCACGCCGGCGGGGTCGGCGGTGACTGGCGACGGCGGGAGGCGCCCCACGTCGACGATCCGTCCCGCGAGGACGGAGGCCCCGATGGTCACGCTGACGAAGAGGACCCCGGCGGCTCGCCCCCTGAGGACCTACGCATCCGGGACGTCATCCTCGTCGTCCCACTCGTCCAGAATGCGGGCGTCGCTCACGTTGGGGTCGAGCTCGCGGTCGAAGGCCTCCTTCGCCTCGACGGCGATCGAGGCGGCCCGGTCCAGCCCCTTGTCGATCGCGTTCGCCAGGAGGCGGACGGCGCCACCGCCGAGGAGGCCGGCCCGCTCCAGCAGGCCGGCCCGCTCGAACCGCTCGGGCCAGGAATCCTTCACGCCGCGTCGTCCGAGTCGTCGGTCGTGGGCGGCTTCGGCTTGCCGGCCGTCTTCTTGGAGGCCGGGGGCGGCGGGCCCGCGGGGGG
>JAAXJP010000062.1 GCA_012269805.1 Rubrivirga sp. | reverse complement strand
ACCGCCGCGGGCCCCGCCGGGGGGCGGGGCCCCGGGGCCCGCGGGTCTGTCCGCCTCGGGGGCGAGGCGGGGAGGGCCGACGTTAGCCGCCGAGCGCGAAGCGGACGAACCGCTTGAGGTCGGCGCCCTGGGCCTGGAGCATCTGCTGGACCGTCTGCGACGAGTCCTTCACGAAGGGCTGCTCGACGAGGACGTTGTCCTTGAAGTACCGGTTCAGCTTGCCCTCGGCGATCTTGTCGAGGATCTGGTCCGGCTTGCCCTCGGCGCGGGCCTGCTCGCGGCCGATCTCGAGCTCCTTGTCCTGGACGTCCTGCGGGACGTCGGCGCGGGTGGCGGCGATCGGGTTCATGGCGGCGGCCTGCATGGCCACGTCGCGGCCGGCCTCCTCCAGGTCGCCGTCGCCGGTCATCTCGACGAGCACGCCGAGCTTGGCGCCCGGGTGGATGTAGTCGACGACGGTCCCGCCGTCGGCGGCCTCGACGATCTCGAACCGCTTGAGGTCGATCTTCTCGCCGATCTTGCCCGTCATCTGGGTGAGGGCCTCGCCGAGCGGCTGGCCGTCGACCTCGACGTCGGCCTTGGCGGCGTCGACGTCGGCGGGGCGGGCCGCCAGGATCGCGTCGGCGACCTTCTGGGCGAAGCCGACGAACTCGTCGTTGCGGGCCACGAAGTCGGTCTCGGAGTTGACCTCGGCGATGACGCCGGCGGCGCCGTCGTCCGTGGTCGCGGTCACGATGGCGCCTTCGGAGGCCTCGCGGTCGGCGCGCTTGGCGGCGACCTTCTGGCCCTTCTTGCGGAGGATCTCGACGGCCTGGTCGAAGTCGCCGTCGGCCTCGACGAGCGCCTTCTTGCAGTCCATCATGCCGACGCCGGTGGCCTCGCGGAGCTTCTTGACGTCCTGGGCGGAAATAGCCATGGGTTGGGTTCGGGTTCGGTCTGGGGCCGGGCGGGCGCCCGGCGGAAACGAGAGACGGGGAAACGACGAGGCCGGCGGCGCCCGCGTTTCCCCGTCACGGAGTGTTCGCGCGGTGCGCTCTTAGGCGGACTTGGCCTGGGCGGCCTCGACCTTGGCGCCGGCCTCGGCGTCGGCCATCGTCGTGACCGCCTCTTCCTGCTTGGCCTCCTCCGCGTCGGCCTTCTCGTCGTCGGCGGCCCGCTTCTGGGCCTCGGCGACGGCCGCGTCGCGCTCGATGGCGCCGGCCTTCTGGCCCTCGATGATGGCGTCGGCGATGACGCGCGTGAAGAGCGCCACCGACTTCATCGCGTCGTCGTTGGCCGGGATCGGGAAGTCGACGAGGTCCGGGTCGACGTTCGAGTCGACGAGGCCGATGATCGGGATGTTGAGCTTCCGGGCCTCATCGACGGCGATGTGCTCACGCTTGATGTCGACGATAAAGACGGCGCCGGGCAGCTTGCCCATGTCGGAGATGCCGCCGAGCACGCGGTCGAGCTTCTCGAGCTCGCGGGACCGCATGAGCCGCTCCTTCTTCTTGAGCTGGGTCGTCGTGCCGTCGGCCTCCTCGCGGCGGAGCGTCTCCATCCGGCGGAGGCTGCCGCGGATGGTCGAGAAGTTGGTCATCATCCCGCCCTGCCAGCGGTCGACGACGAACGGCATCCCGGCCCGCTCGGCCTCCTCGCGGACGACGTTCTGGGCCTGCTTCTTGGTGCCGATGAAGAGGATCTTCCGGCCCTTCGCGGCGAACCGGCCGGCCGCGTCGGCGGCCTCGTCCAGGAGCTGCTGGGTCTGCTTGAGGTCGAGGATGTGGATCCCGTTCCGCTGCATGAAGATGTACGGGGCCATCTTCGGGTTCCACCGGGAGGTGAGGTGCCCGAAGTGGGCGCCGGCGCGGAGCAGGTCTTCGAGGGAGGCGCGTGCCATAACTGGGGGAGAGTGCGCGCCGCGGCGCGGCGCTGGTTGGGCCTGGCCCCGCCGTCGGCGCCGCTGGCGACCCCGGCCTCGGCGCGTCCGTGGAGCGGGTCGCTCCCCGGAGCCCCCGAGGCGGAGGCACCCGCCAGCAGCTCAGGCGGGGTGTGGGATGAGGCCGCCTCCGGGGAGGCGACCGGCGAAGCGGCTTAGCGCTTCGAGAACTGGAACTTCTTGCGGGCCTTCGGCTGGCCCGGCTTCTTCCGCTCGACCATGCGGGGGTCGCGCGTGAGGTAGCCGGCGTCGCGGAGCGGCTTGCGGAGGTCCTCGTTGAAGTCGACGAGGCACCGGGCGATGCCGAGCTGGATCGCCTCGGCCTGGCCGGTCAGCCCGCCGCCCTTCGCGTTGACGAGGACGTCGAACTGGCCGCGGAGCTCGGTGAGGTCGAGCGGCGCCGTGGCCGAGGCCTGGCGGATCGCCGTCGGGAGGTACTCGGCGAGCGGCCGCTTGTTGACGACGACGTTGCCGGAGCCGGGGCGGAGGTAGACGCGGGCGACCGACGTCTTGCGGCGGCCGACGGCCTGGTACTGGGTTGCCATACTGCTGGGGTGCGAGGGGTCGGAGTGCGCAGGTCGGCGCCGGCCGACCCTCGCAGGACTAGTCGATCGTGAGCGTCTGCGGCTGCTGGGCCTCGTGCGGGTGGTCCGGGCCGGCGTAGACGTGGAGCTTCTTGTAGAGCTGGCGGCCGAGCTTCGTGCGCGGGAGCATGCCCTTGACGGCCTGCTCGACGATCCGCTCGGGGTGCGTCTCGCGCATCTCCTTCGGCGTCCGCTGGCGGATCCCGCCGGGGTAGCCCGAGTGACGGAAGTAGGTCTTCTCCGTCTCCTTCTTCCCCGTGAACCGGACCTTGTCGGCGTTGACCACGATCACGTAGTCGCCGACGTCCATGTGGGGGGTGTACTCGGGCTTGTGCTTGCCGCGGAGGATGGTGGCCACGCGGGCGGCGAGCCGGCCGACGACGACGTTCTCGGCGTCGACCACGTGCCAGGCCTGCTCGACGT
>JAAXJP010000330.1 GCA_012269805.1 Rubrivirga sp. | reverse complement strand
CTTGTGGTGGGCGGCCCGGGGCGTCGTCCGTTGTCGGCCCTAGTTGCGCTTGGCGAAGGGCGCGGCGACCTTGCCGCCCCCTCTCCCGCCCGTCATGCTCAACTACATCTGGGCCGGTCTCATCATCGTCAGCCTCGTGTTCGCGCTGGCGAGCGACGTCACGGACCTCGTCCAGGACACCTACCGGAACGACGCGCCCCTCCCGGTCCGCGTCGAGTTCGACCGGCCGTTCGACGCCGAGGCCCCGCGCCAACCCGCCCGCCTCGTCATCGACTCGACGGCGTTCCAGACGTTCTACGGGGTCGGCGAAGGCGCGCCCGAGGCGGCCTACGACGCCCGCGTCCGACGGACCGAGAGCGGCGCCCTCGAGCTCGTCCTCGCCGACGCCGACGCCCCGCTCCCGGCCCCGCTCGACGTCATCCGCGACGCGACGAACCCGGACGAGGGGATCCTCCAGGGCGAACTGGTCGGCCTCCAGCTGGCGCCCGACCGGGCGGCGGCCGAGGGCGGCCTCCGGTTCCTGCCGGTCCGCTTCGTCAAGGTCGGCGCGATCACCGCGGCGGCCATCGAGTTCGCTGAGATCGCTGTGACGATCGCGATCGGGCTGATCGGCGTGCTCGTCCTGTTCCTCGGGCTGAGTCGGATCGCCGAGGACGCCGGCATCATCCACGCGCTCGTCAAGGTGGTCCGGCCCGTCCTCGGGCCCCTCTTCCCCGAGATCCCGAAGGACCACCCGGCCATGGGGATGATCGCGCTCAACATGGCCGCGAACATGTTCGGGCTGGGGAATGCCGCGACGCCGTTCGGCATCAAGGCCATGGAGGAGATGCAGGAGCTGAACCCCGAGCCCAACACGGCGACCAACTCGATGGCCATGTTCTTGGCGATCAACACGGCGAGCGTCCAGCTCATCCCGCCGGTCACGCTCATCGCCATCATCGGGCTCGAGACCAACAACGTCTACTTCCCGATCCTCTTCACGACGGCCGGCTCCCTCGCCATCGCCATCGTCGCGACGAAGCTGCTCCAGCGGCTCCCGCGCTACCGCGCGACCGACCCCGCCCGCCTCGGCGACGACGCGGCCCCCACCACCGACGCCCTTTAGGTCATGGACGTCTTCCGCGAGTTTATCAGCGTCGCCTCCGTCTTCGTGCTCCCGGCCATGATCGTCGGGATCCCGCTGTACGGGCTGTTCAAAAAGGTCCCCGTCTACGAGTCGTTCGTGGAGGGGGGCAAGGAGGGGTTCGGCCTGGCCGTCCGGATCATCCCGTACCTCGTGGCCATCTTGTTCGCGATCGGGATGTTCCGGGCGTCCGGGGCGATGGAGGCGCTCGCCACCTTTCTCAGCCCCGTGCTCGCCCTGATCGGGATGCCGGCCGAGGTTCTGCCGATGGCGATCGTCCGCCCACTCACGGGATCGGGCTCGGTCGCGATCGTGGCCGACCTCGCGGCCCGGTTCGGCGAGTCGTCGCTGATCACCCGGATGGCCTCGACCATGTTCGGCTCGACGGAGACGACGTTCTACGTGATCGCCGTCTACTTCGGGGCCGTGAACGTGAGCAAGACGCGCCACGCGCTCCCCGCGGGCCTCATCGCGGACGTGTCGGCGATGCTGCTGGCCGTCTGGATGTGCCTCCTCTTTTTCGGCGGCTGACCCCTAGGCGCCGACGGCCCGGATGGCGAGGTCGAGCGTCGCGAGGTGGACGCGGACGGCGTCGGCGAGGGGCACGCAGCGGAGGCCGAGGTCGTCGACGAGCGGGCCGAGATCGGCACCGCCAGCGGCGGCCTCGACGAGCGCGGGCGTCCGTTCGTTCCATTCGTGGAGGAGCGCCGGCACGCCCGGCTGGTGCTCGTAGGGAGCGGCGAGTTGGAAGAGGGGGAGCTCGGTCACGACCCGGAGCGGGTCCCCGCCGGCCGCCGCGGCCTGGTCCATCGAGGCGTCGTGGAACAGGGCCGCCGTCTCGGGATCGCCGGCCCGCTCGAAGTGGGCGCGCATGGCAACGCCGGTCGGCGTCGTCCAGAACCCGGGACCGGCGTAGTCGAACCCTTTCTCGTCGTCGCGGTCGTGGTCGTGGAGGCGCAGGCCGACGGCCCGGGCCGCCTCGGCGAACCCGCGGCGGAGGTCGGCGACCTCGGGCCGGTCGATCCAGCCGCGCTCGACGAGCAAGAGCCCGCCTTCGGAACAGCCCATCCCGTGGAGACTCGCGTGGAGCGAGACCGGGCCGTCGCCGAAGAGGAACTGGGTCGCCGCCTCGTTCTCGGGCCGCATCGCCGGGTAGCCGTACTCGACGTCGCGGCCGGGCGGCTCGCGGCGGCGGCCGCGGAGAAAGGCCGCCAGCGTCTCGCGCGGCCGGTCGGCGTCCCAAGTATCGATCCAGGCCCGGTTCCGCGCCTCGCCGTCGGGGTTGACGTGCGGGACGATGCGGAGCGTGACCTGGCCCCAGAGGTCTTCGAGCCCCCCCTCCTCGGCGCCCCAGTCGCGCGCCGCGAGCCCTTCCAGGATCAGCGTCCGCAGCGTCTCCGGCCCGACGGGCTCATCCGCGTGGGCGCCGGCCACGAGCGTCACGAGGCGCGGGCCGTAACCCAGCGTGACGCCCGCGATCGGCCGGCCCTCCTCGCTCTCGCCGATCGCCTCGAACGTGGCCAAGTCGGGGTTCTGCTCGCACGCCGCGCGGAGACGGTCGATCACCTCGCCGGACGTGCGGAAGCGGAGGCCCTGGGTGTCGAGGTCGGCGATCGTCATGCGGCCTGAACCCGCCGGGCCGGCGCGGGGTTCAGGTCTCCCCCCGCCCCCCCGGACCTGTGTATTTTTTACACGCCCACGGGCCCCATCGTCATGCTGTGCCGGCTGGTGCGGTCGGTGCTGTGTATTACCAGGGTGATCAGGGTCCTCAGGGTAAAGTAGGTCCTGCTGGTGCTGACGGTGCTGATG
>JAAXJP010000485.1 GCA_012269805.1 Rubrivirga sp. | reverse complement strand
ATCAGGGGTTCCAGCTACGGACTGTGTCGGATTCGACAAGTGGCCAGTCCGCCCACCCTTGACGCGACTCGTCGGGTACTCGGGTCGGTAGGCCATCCTTCCTATGCTCCGCTGCCGTGCCTTTTGTCGCGACCGCAGCCGTGGGGATCGCCATCGGTGTGCTGCTGTCCGGCGAGTCAGCGGTCGCGACGCCGCTCGGGGGTGCCGCCGTCGCCGGCCTCTTGCTGCGCACGCGAGATGCGAACGCAGATCCTAGTCTTCCGCCAACACGCGGGCCGTCGCGCGGCGGACCTTCCGGGTGCGGCTCGGGCGCTGGGGCTCGTCGAACGTGCCGCCCGCGCGAGCGTGGGCCACGGCCGCCGCGACGAAGTGGACGAACAGCGGGTGCGGTTCGCGGACGCGGCTCCGGTACTCCGGGTGGAACTGGACGCCGACGAACCATGGGTGTGCGAGGGCAGAAGCCCCGTCGCCGCCCGCGACGGGCCGCGGGAGCTCGATGATCTCGACGAGGTCGCGGTCGGGGTTCATGCCCGCAAAGCAGAGGCCGGCCTCCCGCAGCTTGTAGCGGAGGTCGTTGTTGACCTCGTAGCGGTGCCGGTGACGCTCCTCGACCGCCTCGGCGCCGCCGTAGACCTCTCGGGCCAAGGTGTCTTCGCCGAGCGCGCAGGTGTAGGCCCCGAGCCGCATCGTCCCGCCCTTGTCGGTCACGGTCTTCTGCTCGGCCATCATCGAGATGACGGGGGCCGGCGTGTCGGGCTCGAACTCGGTCGAGTGGGCGTCCTCCAGCCCGGCCACGTTCCGGGCGAACTCGATCGTCGCGACCTGCATCCCGAGGCAGATGCCGAAAAACGGGACGCCGGTCTCGCGGGCCCAGCGGACGGCCTCGATCTTCCCGTCGATCCCGCGGTCGCCGAAGCCCGGCGCCACGAGGACGCCCGAGACGCCGTCGAGCTTGTCGGCCACGTTCGCCTCGGTCACGTCGTCGGACAGGACGCTCCGAACCTCGACCTGGACGCCGTTCTTGGCCCCCGCCAGCAGGAAGCTCTCGGAGATCGACTTGTAGGCGTCCTGGTGCTCGACGTACTTGCCGACGAGCGCGACGGTGACCTTCCCCTCGGGGTTCTTGAGCCGGCGGAGAAAGTCGACCCAGTCCTCGAGGTCGGCCGTCGGGTCGACGTCGAGCGGGGCCGTGAGCTGGAGCCGCTTGAGGACGACCTCATCGAACTTCTGCTCGCGGAGGAGCAGCGGGACTTCGTAGATCGACTCGGCGTCGAGCGCCTCGATCACGGCCTCCGACGACACGTTGCAGAACAGGCCGATCTTCCGGCGGACGTCCTCGGGGAGGGGGTGCTCGGTGCGGGCGACCAGCACGTCGGGCTGGAGGCCGTAGCTCTGGAGCGTCTTGACGGAGTGCTGCGTCGGCTTCGTCTTGAGCTCGCCGGCGGCGGCGAGGTACGGGACGAGCGTGAGGTGGACGAGCGCCGTGTTCTCGCGGCCCTCCTCGAGCGAGAGCTGGCGGATGGCCTCGAGGTACGGGAGCGACTCGATGTCGCCGGCCGTCCCCCCGATCTCGGTGATGATGACGTCGTAGTCGCCGGTCTCGGCGAGCCGCCGCATCCACCCCTTGATCTCGTCGATCACGTGGGGCACGACCTGGACCGTCTTGCCGAGGTAGGCGCCCGCCCGCTCCTTCGCGATGACGCCCGAGTACACGCGGCCCGTCGTGACGTTGTTGGCCTGCGACATGGGCACGCCGAGGTAGCGCTCGTAGTGGCCCAGGTCGAGGTCCGTCTCGGCCCCGTCGTCGGTGACGTAGACCTCGCCGTGCTCGAACGGGTTCATCGTCCCCGCGTCGACGTTGATGTACGGGTCGAACTTCTGGATCGTGACCCGAAGCCCACGCGCTTCGAGGAGCCGGCCGAGGCTGGCAGAGACGATCCCCTTGCCCAGCGACGACGTCACGCCGCCGGTCACGAAGAGGAACTTGGTCGGGGCGGAGGCGGGCATCGGCGGGGGTGTGGACGCTCGCCCCGCAAGCTACGGGACCGGCGCCCGCCCGCTTGCTCCGGGGCGGACTTTCATGCGCCGCCCCATCCCGCCCGCCTCGGCGTCTCCACCGGGGCGGGCGAGAGACGCGCTACTCGGTCCCGCCGACGTCCTCGACCGGCAGGAGCACCACGCGGACGTACCGGTCCTCGTCGAGCGTGTCGACGGCCATGTCGCGCACGTCGTCCATCGTCAGGCGCGCGACGATGTCGGGCTGGTCGAGGCTGTCCTGCGGGTCCGCTTCGTAGCGGGCGGCCGTCGTGAGGACCGACAGCCAGTAGCCGTTCTCTGCGAGGTTCGTCTCGCGCGCCCGGCGCTGCTGCTCCTGGAACGCCGCGAGGTGGCCGGCCTCCGCCTCGCCCGCCTTCAGCATCGCGATCTCGGCGAACACCGCGTCCACCAGCTCCTCGACGCGGTCGGGGTCGGCGCTGAACTGGATGCGGACCTGGTACCGGTCCTCGTCGCGATTGACGATCGGTCGGACGCCGACGCCGTAGACGCCGCCGCGGTCCTCGCGGAGCTCCTCGCGGAGCATCTTCGAGAGCACGTCGGCGGCGGCGTCGAGGATCGCACGGTCCTCGTTGTCGTCCGCGTCGATCTCGCCGTGGAACACGAGGGCCACCTGGGCCTGCGGCTCGACGCCCGCGCGGACCGTCTTCGCGACGACGCCCTCCGGCGGAGCCACCGAGCGGTCGACGGGCGCCTCGTTGCGGCCGGTACCCGGGAGGCTGGCGAGGTACGTCTCGACGAGCGGCCGGACGGCCTCGGGCTCGAAGGCGCCCACAAGCACGAACGTGAAGTCGGAGACGTCGGCGAACCGGTCCCGGTAGAAGGCGAGCGAGCGGTCGAGGTCGGCCCGATCGAGGTCGCCGAGGTACTCGCGGAGCGTCCGGCTGCGGGGGTCCCCGTTGGCGAGCGTGGCCGAGAGCGTGTCGCCGAACGCGACGCGCGGCACGTTGACCTGGCTGCCGAGGATGCCGCGCGTCTGGGCCAGCGCGGCCTCGAACGCGTCGCGGTCGAGCCGCGGGGCGGTCACATAGAGGTGGACGAGTTGGAACAGGGTCTCGAGGTCGCCGGGCGCGGCGCTGCCCGTGAACCCCTCGGTCTGGCTCGAGATCGTCGGCCGGACGCTGACGATCTGGCCCGAGAGGGCCTTCCCGAGCGCCGTCTGGTCGAACGCGCCCACGCCCGACTGGCCGACGTAGCCGGCCGCGCCGCCGGCTGCGACCACGGCCTCGTCGTCGAGGAGCGACGACCCGCCCGGGCTGGTCGCGCTCAGGAGCACCTCGTCGGCCTTGAAGTCGGTCGGCTTGAGGACGACCGTGACGCCGTTCGAGAGCGTCCACGTGACGGTGCCGAGGTCGGCGTCCGCGTCCTCCTCGACGACGGTGCCCGCGGTGGGCGGGGTGGGCACGAGCGGGCCCTCGACGGTGGCGTCCTCGTAAGGCGTGACCTCGGCGTCGGCGACCTCGTCCAGCACGGCGAGCAGGTCGGCCTCGGCGGGCACGCCGCCGTCGGCGGGCGCCGTCACCGTGATCACGCGGTCGTCGCCGGCCGTCAGGCGCTGGGCGACCGCGTTGACCTCGTCGAGCGTGATCGTGGGGAGGTAGGACTCGACAAACGCGAGCCGCGTCTCCGGCGAGGTCGACGGCTCGCCCTCCAGGAACGCGCTGACATAGGCCATGGCAAGCGCTCGGCTCTCCTGGTTCTCCGCCTCGGCCACCGCCGACTGGGCCGACCGGAGCAGGTCGGCCTTGGCACGCTCGACCTCGCCCGGGGTGATCCCGAACCGGCTCGCGCGAACGGCCTCGGTGGCCAGCACGCGCACGGCCTCCTCGACCTGGCCCGGCTTCGCGACCGCGATCAGCTGCGACGCGCCGACGGTCCGGACGAGGTTGCCGTTGGCGGCCGCCGCGAAGGCGTACGGCGCGTCGGGCTGACGCTGGATCTCGGCGAGCCGCTCGCGGATCGCCCCGAAAAAGAGGCCTTCGACGAGCGACTGACGGGCCTCGCCGTAGGTCGTGACCCGCCGGGGCTCTCCCCGGTACATCAGGCGGGCGAGGGCGTAGGGCGCCTCGGGGTCCGTCGCGATAGCCACCGCGCCGCCCGACGCCTCGGCCATGTCGTAGACGGTCCGCTCGGGCGCGTCGGCGGGGGACTCGAGGCTCGCGAACCGCTCGCGGATCATGGCCTCGACGGCGTCTACGTCCACGTCGCCCACGACCACGACGGCCATGAGGTCCGGGCGGTACCAGTCGCGGTAGAAGTCGCGGAGCCGCTCCGGCGGCGCCGTCTCGATGACCTCGGGCGTGCCGATGGGCAGGCGGTCGGCGTAGCGCGAGCCGCCGAACAGGACCGGGTACACCGTCCGGTTCATCCGCTCGGAGGCGCCCTGCCCGATGCGCCACTCCTCGAGGACCACGCCCCGCTCGCGCTCAATGGCTGAATCCGCGAGGGTCACCCGCCCGGCCCACTCGCGGAGGACGTCGATGCCGGTCGCGAACACGTCGGCCGAGTCGGTCGGGACCTGGAGCATGTAGACCGTCTCGTCGAACGACGTGTACGCGTTGAGGTCCGGCCCGAACCGCGTCCCGACGGACTCGAGGTAGCGGACGAGCTCGGGCTCGGCGTAGCGCTCGGTCCCGTTGAACGCCATGTGTTCGACGAAGTGAGCAAGGCCGCGCTGGTCCTCGTCTTCCTGCACGCTGCCGGCGTCGACCGCGAGGCGGAGCTCGGCGCGGTTCTCGGGCTCGGTGTTGTACCGGATGTAGTAGCGGAGCCCGTTGTCGAGCATCCCCTGCCGCACGGCGGGGTCGAACGGGAGGGGCGCGTCGAGCGCGGGCTGGGCGAGAGCGGAGGCGGTGAGGAGGCCCACCAGCAGCCCGAGGCGGGCGAGGAGGCGCGGTGGTTGGAGCATGGCGTCGAACGAATGGGAAGGAATCCGCCGGCCGATTCGAGCGGGATCGACGGCGCGCCAACATAGGGGCCGCCGCCCCTGTAGGCGGCGGGTTCCACGGGTCGGGAACGGCCCCCTGCTCTCGATTTGTGCCTTGCTCCTTTCAGGGCGCGCGGTCTATCTCGCCTCGTCACAGCACGTTGTCCCATGCGCCTTTCCGTCGCCCTCTTCGCCGCTGCCGCTCTCGCCCTTCCCGCCTCGGCACAAGCCGGCCCACCGTGCCAGTCGCCCGAGGCGGAGGGACTGGACTTCTGGGTCGGCACCTGGGACCTCGAGTGGGACACGGCCGACGGGACGGCCTCCGGCACCAACACGATCACACGCGAGCACAACGGGTGCGTGATCGAGGAGCAGTTCGCGGCCGAGACCGGCTTCGAAGGTGGAAGCTGGTCGGTCCTCACGCCGGCCGGCTGGCGGCAGACGTGGGTCGACAACGCGGGCGGCTACCTCCTCTTCACCGGCGCCACCGACGACGACGGCCGCGTGGTCGAGATGCGGCAGGCGCCGTTCGAGAACCCGCAGGGTCAGATGCAGACGAACCGGATGGTCTGGGAGGACGTCACCGACGAGTCCCTCGTCTGGCGCTGGCAGGCCTCCCTCGACGACGGCGCGACGTGGGCCGACCGCTGGGTCATCCGCTACGCCCGCGCCGACGACTAGCCCCGCCTCGGTGCCGAGGCCGACCGGGCCGCGGGCTACGCGGGCTTGCGCGAGGTCACGAGGAGGCCGGTGCCCGTCGCGTTGTCGGCACGGAGGTCGACGGCGTTAAGCGCGAGCCCGACCGGAGCGGCCGCGGCGTACCACGCGCCGACGAGCGGGGCCGTCAGCCACGACGCGTTGAGGGCCTGGATCGGCCACTTGACGAGGAGCCGCCACGCGGCTGAGCCCGCTGGGCCGTAGGCGTAGTCGGTCTCGACGACCTCCAGCCCGGCCGTCTCCAGCTTTTCCGTCAGCTCCGCCAGGGGGTAGCCGTCGCGGACGTGCTCGCCGATAAAGCTCTCTTCCCCCTCCTCAGTCACGCCCGACCCGCCCTGGTCGCTCGGCGTGTTGACGATAAAGACGCCGCCCGGCTTGAGCGCCGCGAGAACGTGCCGGAAGACGGCCCGGTCGTCCTCGATGTGCTCCATCACGTCGACCGAGAGCGCGAGGTCGAAGTCGTTCTCGTACTCGAGGGGCAGCGTGAGGTCGGCCTTCTCGAAGGCGACACGGCCGGCGTAGGGCGTCTGGGCCATAAAGGCCATGGCGCGCTCGAGGTACTCGTCCTTCACGTCAACCGCCGTCACGTCGACGTTGGGAAAGGTGTCGACGAGCCAGTAGGCGTACTGGCCGAACCCGGTCCCGGCATCGAGCACGCTGACGGGCCGGTCGCCGAACGCCTCGATCCGCCGCCGGAGCGCGCGGCGGACGTACCACGAGCGGAGAAAGACGGTGTCGAGGAGGCGGTAGAACGCCTTCGTCCGGGCGGGCGTGGCCCAGAAGAACGTGCCGAGGCGGTCTTTGACGGGATCGTAGTCCACGAGATCGGAGGGGGGCCCTGGAGGTTACGGCCGCCCCCGGTCGAGGGCGCCCACCGTGTCTCGTCGTCGCTGGAGGTTCACCGGGCGGCGAGGCGCTCGACGGCTTCGCAAAGGCGGTCCCAGGAGTACGTCTCGCGCTCACGGCGGACGCCGGCCGCGAGCGCCTCGGCGAGGTCGTCCTCCACGAACCGCACGAGCGCGTCGGCGAGGGCCGCCGGGTCCTCAGGCGGGACGACGAGGCCGGCCTCGCCGTCGGGCACGATCTCCGCCAGCCCGCCCACGTCGGTCGTGATCACGGGCGTCCCGAAGTGGAACGCGATCTGGGCCACCCCGCTCTGCGTCGCCGAGACGTACGGCTGGACGACGGCGTCAGCGGCGCTGAAGTAGAGGCCGACGCGGTCGTCCGGGATGTAGTCGGCGTCGAGGCGGACGCCGTCGAGCGCGGCGGCCTGCGCCCGGAGCGTGGCCTCGTCGGCGTAGAACTCGCCGGCCACGACCAACTCCGCTTCAGGGACGCGGCGTCGGACCTCGGCCCAGGCGTCGAGCAGCACGTGGAGCCCCTTGTAGCGCCGGATGAACCCGAAAAACAGGAAGAGCGGGACGTCGGCCGGCAGCCCGAGCGCCGCGCGCGCATCTGCGCTAGGTGCCGGATCGCCGAAGCCGCTGTAGACCGGGTGCGCGACCTGCTCCACTGGTGCCTCGAGGCCGAGCGCCTCGACGTCGTCGCGGACCTGGTCGCTCATCACTACGAGCCCGTCGGAGGCGCCGAGTCCGAACCGTGTGAACGGCACGTCGCCCGGCCGTCGCTCATGCGGGATCGCGTTGTGGACGACGGCGAGAACACGTACGCCGCGCTTCCGGAGTCGGCGCGCGACGACACCGAACGCGGGGCCGAAAAATGGCATCCAGTGCATGAACACCGCGACCTCCGCTCCGTGGTCCGCGACGTGACGCGCCGTCCGCGTCCACGAGAGCGGGTTGAGCGAGTCCATCGTTTGGGCCGCGATCGGGAGGTCAGCTGGCGGCGGGCCGTCGTCGAGCTGCGTCCTCCCAGGAAACAGCACCTCCGGGTACTGGCGGCGGAAGGTGACCTGGGAGACGTCGTGCCCGCGCGCGGCCAGCCCACGGGCGAGGGCGGCCTGGAAGTGGGCGATGCCGCCGCGGAAGGGCCACGCCGGGCCGAGGAGCGTGATGCGCATGTCGACAAGATCCCTCCGCCTCGGTGGCCCGGTCCGCGTCAACCCCGAGGTGAGCTAGGCGACGGGCTCGGGACGCCGCACGTCGACCGACGGCGTGACTTCGCTGCGGACGTCGTACTGGTCGGGCCGCTCCATCTCGGGACGGACGATCATCTCCCCCAGGAGCCCGGCCAGGAACGACTGCGCGCCGAGCAGGATCAGCATCACGCCGAACAACAGGAGCGGCCGCCCCCCGATCGACGCGCCGAAGACGAGCTTCTCGACCGTGAGGTAGGCCAGCGTCAGGAAGCCGAGGATGAACGCGAGCGTCCCCGCCCCGCCGAAAAACACCATCGGCCGGCGCGCGAACCGGGTCAGGAAGACGACCGTGAACAGGTCGAGGAAGCCGCGGAGGTACCGCTCCAGCCCGAACTTCGTGGTCCCGTGGACTCGCGGTCGGTGGTTCACGACCTGCTCCTCGATCCGGTCGTAGCCCTCCCACTTCGCGAGCGTCGGGATGTGGCGGTGGAGCTCGCCGTAGAGCCGGACGCTCTCGATCACCTCGCGCCGGTACGCCTTGATGCCCGAGTTGAAGTCGTGGAGCGGGATCCCGGAGAGCCAGCGCGTGACGCGGTTGAAGAACTTCGACGGGATGCGCTTTTCCCAGGGGTCGTGCCGCTTTTGCTTCCACCCGCTCACGAGGTCGGCGCCGGCCTCAAGACGGCGGACCATCTCGGGCAGCTCGGCGGGGTCGTCCTGGAGGTCAGCGTCGAGCGTGGCGACGAAACGGCCCCGGGCGCGGGCGAAGCCGGCCGCGAGCGCCGCGCTCTTGCCGTAGTTCCGCCGGAAGCGGACGCCCGCGAACCGGTCGTCGGCCCGGTGGAGGTCCTCGATCACGCCCCACGAGCCGTCGTCCGAGCCGTCGTCGACGACCCAGACCTCGAAGTGGAGGCCGGCCTCCTCGAGCGCATCGCGGATCTGGTCCGCCAGCTCGGGCAGGCTCTCGGCCTCGTTGTACGAGGGGACGACGACGGAGAGGTCGGGGCGCATGGGCGGCAACGCACGCGGGGCTCCCGCCGCCTCGGCGTCGAGGCGGGCGGGGCTAGGTGTCGATCGTGGCGTACTTCGCGTTCCGCTCGATGAACTTGCGCCGGGGCTCGACGGCGTCGCCCATGAGCGTCGAGAACGTCTTGTCGGCCGCGGCAGCGTCCTCGATCGTCACGATCTGGAGCATCCGGTTCTCGGGGTCCATGGTCGTGCTCCAAAGCTGCTCGGGGTTCATCTCGCCGAGGCCCTTGTAGCGCTGCACGCCGACGCCGGCCGCGCCGCCGAGTTCGGCGATCGCGTCCTTGAGCTGCTGGTCGTTCCAGGCGTAGAGCTCACGCTTGCCCTTCTTGGCGCGGTACAGCGGCGGGAGCGCGATGTAGATGTAGCCGGCCTCGAGGAGCGGGCGGAGGTACCGGTAGATGAACGTGAGCAGGAGCGTCCGGATGTGCGCCCCGTCGACGTCGGCGTCCGTCATCAGGACGATCTTGTGGTAGCGGAGCTTCTCGTCGGAGAACTCGTCCGAGCCGGCCGCGATCTGGACCCCGAGCGCGGTGACCATGTTCTTGATCTCCTCGTTGTCGAGGATCTTGTCGAGCCGGGCCTTCTCGACGTTCAGGATCTTGCCGCGGAGGGGCAGGATGGCCTGGAAGTGGCGGTCGCGGGCCTGCTTCGCCGAGCCGCCGGCCGAGTCGCCCTCGACGAGGTACAGCTCCGACTCGGCCGGGTCCTTCGAGGCGCAGTCGGCCAGCTTGCCCGGCAGGCCGCCGCCGCCGAACGCGCTCTTGCGCTGGACGAGCTCGCGGGCGCGCCGCGCCGCCGTCCGCGCCTGCGCGCTCAGGATCACTTTCTGGATGATGGTCTTCGCCTGCGCCGGGTGGTCCTCCAGCCACTCCGCCAGCTTCTGGCCCACGAGGCTCTCGACGGCGCCCTGGACCTCACCGTTGCCCAGCTTGGTCTTGGTCTGGCCCTCGAACTGCGGCTCGGCCACCTTTACGCTCAGGACCGCCGTGAGGCCCTCGCGGAAGTCGTCGCCCGAGAGGTTGACCTTGGCCTTCTTAAGCAGGTCGTTCTGGTCCGCGTAGTTCTTGAGCGTCCGCGTGAGGGCGCGGCGGAAGCCGGAGACGTGGGTCCCGCCCTCGTGCGTGTTGATGTTGTTGACGAACGAGAGGACGTTCTCCTGGTACCCCGTGTTGTAGCGCATGGCGAGCGACACGGGCACCTCGGCGTCCTCGTCCTCAATGTGGATCGCGTCCTCGAACAGGTTCTCGCGGGCCTCGTCGAGGTAGGCCACGAACTCGCTCAGGCCGCCCTCGGAGTGGTACGTCTCGGCGCGGAGCTCGTCGTCCTCCTCGCGCTCGTCGGAGAGCGTGATCGTCACGCCCTTGTTGAGGTACGCCAGCTCGCGCATCCGCGCCGCGAGCGTGTCGAAGCGGTAGACGGTGTCGAGGAAGATGCCGGTGTCGGGCCAGAAGTGAACCATGGTCCCCGTCTCCTCGTCCGGCCTCATGTCGCGGACGCGGGCCAGCTCCTCGACCGTATCGCCCTTCTCGAAGGCCATCCGGAAGACGCCGCCGTCGCGCTTGACCTCGACCTCGAGCCGGTTCGAGAGCGCGTTCACGCAGCTCACGCCGACGCCGTGGAGGCCGCCCGACACCTTGTACGTGTCCTTGTCAAACTTGCCGCCCGCGTGGAGGACGGTCATCACGACCTCGACCGCCGGCTTGCCCTCGCGCGGGTGCATTTCGACCGGGATGCCGCGGCCGTCGTCGACGACCGAGATCGAGTTGTCCTCGTGGATCGTGACCTCGATGTGGTCGCAGTAGCCCGCGAGCGCCTCGTCGATCGAGTTGTCGACGACCTCGTAGACAAGGTGGTGAAGCCCACGCACGCCGACGTCGCCGATGTACATGGCCGGCCGCTTCCGGACGGCCTCAAGCCCTTCGAGCACCTGGATGTTGCCGGCGCCGTACTCCTTGGCGACGGCCGGCGGGAGAGGCGCGCCGTCGCCCGCAGCGGGCGGGGTGGGGAGCGCGTTGGCCGGCGGCGTGGGCGTGTCGCCGTCGGGCGTCGTGGCCTGCTCGTAGGGGCGGTCGGTACCGTTCGTGTCGGGCATCGGTCGGGGATCGGGAGGAGGCGCGCGGGACCGTGTCGAGAAGCCCACGCCAAACCGGCCAAATTTACGGCCGCGCGGCGGATTTTGCCGCCCTTATCCAACGTTTCGCCCCCTCCCCTATTGGCGCCCTCGCGCCCTGTTCACACCCCCGTTAGCTCGCGCGCGCGGGCCCCTCGGAGAACGCGTCGCGGAGGTCGCCGACGCGGGCTGTAAAGGCCGCGAGGCCGCGCTCGTAGTCGTCGGCCACGGACCGTCGGCGGGCCTCGCCGGCCAACACGCGTGCGTCTTCGACAGCCGCCTCGTCAACAGCGGGGTACAGGCTCAGCAGCTTCTGGTGGGCCACGCTGAGCGCGGCGCCCAGGTCATCGAGCAGTAGCCGGTCCTCGAAGGCCTGCGCAAGCGCGGCGGCCTCGCCGTCGGGCACGCCGGCCACAACGCGCAGCCGGAGCCGGACGAGGAGGGCGCCCACCTCGGCGTGGAGCTCGCCGAGGTCGCCGCGGACGGTCGGCTCGGGCTCTTGCTCGGACGCGTCGCGCCCGGCGCGCCGCTCGCCGATCCGCCGGGCGGCCTGGAGCGCCGTCCGGGCCGCAGCCACGAGGGCCACGGCGTGGAACGCGGCGGAGTCGTTGGGCACGCTGGTCGCTACACGTCGAGGTAGCGGAGGAACGCCGCGGCACGCTCCTCGAGGTCGTCCTCTGCCTCGTCGAAGACCGCGACGACGCGGTAGTCGTAGTGCGCCATCACGTGGCGGACGCGCGCGGTGTCGGTCACGTTGAGCTTGAGGGTCACGCGGACGCGACCGGCCCCGGGGTCATCCTCCGTTGACACGGAGAGGACGCGTACCCCGTTCTGCTC
>JAAXJP010000213.1:2572-2935 GCA_012269805.1 Rubrivirga sp. | reverse complement strand
GACCTCCGCTCCCTCTTTGAAGAGTACGGCTCCGTCGACAAGGCGACCGTTATCCCGCACCGCGACACCGGCCGCGCGCGCGGCGTCGGCTTTGTCGAGATGGCCGACGACGGCGAGGCCGACGCGGCCATCGAAGGCCTCAACGGCCACGAGATGGGCGGTCGTCCCCTCACCGTGAACGAGGCGCGCCCGCGCACCGAGCGCTCCGGCGGCGGCGGCGGCTACCGCGGTGGCGGTGGTGGCGGCGGCGGCTACCGCGGTGGCGGTGGCGGCGGCGGTGGCTACCGCGGCGGCGGCGGCTACTAGGCCCCCATGCACTCGCTTTCGGGGGGGGGGGGGGGCCCCCCGCGCCCCCCCGCGGGT
>JAAXJP010000213.1:0-2562 GCA_012269805.1 Rubrivirga sp. | reverse complement strand
GCCTCACAGAGGCCGCCGCCCTTTTTTTGTCCGATCCCAGCTCCCGGATGGCGCCGAGCCGTCGGTCCGCCGCCGACGCGGTCAGGCCGACGTGGTCAGGCCAGGGGGCGCGACCGCGGGCGGCGACGTTTGACGAACCCGCCGTCGGTCCACACCACGAGCGACCGCGAGACCAGGAGGTCCACGACCTCGGCCGGGTTGCAGGGGCCGTCCGTGTCGAGCTCGCCCGTGGCCGCGAGGCAGAGGGCCGCCACCTCCGCCGAGGTGAACGGGGTCGGCGCCTCCGGCAGCCGCTCGAACACGTAGCGCGTCTCGGGCGAGAGGAACCGGCCGCGGAACGGGAACAGCCGCCACGCCATCCCGCGTAGCCGCCGAGGCTCGTCCGGCTGTACCTCCTTCGGCAGTGCGTCGTCGGAGAGGGGCGGGTGGATCGATCGGCGTTTCCGGGGCATGTGCATACGGGGGTGCACGCCCCAACCTAGAGGGGCCGCCTGCCCGCGCGGCATGGGGGCAATCCCCCGACTACTCCGCTCGGACGACCGGACGCGCGTGGACCTCCCCGCCGGCCGCGAGACGGACGACGTAGAGGCCCGGCTGCAGCGCCCCGCCGTCGAGCGGCACAGCGTGCTCGCCCTCGCCGAACCGGCCGGCCAGCGACGCCACCCGGCGGCCCAGCGCGTCGAACACCTCGAGGCGGACGTCGGTCGCCGTGCCGAGGCGGAAGCGGAGGCGCGTGCGTCCGCGGAACGGGCTCGGCGCCGGGTCCAGCAGCGCCACCCGGCCGGCCTCGGGGCCGTCGTCGGCCGCCGTCGACGTGAACGTGAACCGGGCGAGCGCCGGCAGGTGGTCCGAGGTCGAGGACGTGTAGCTCGGGACGGCCGTGAGGAGCTCGTCGTAGCGGTCGGCCTCGACGAAGAGGCCCGAGAGGCCGGCCGTGAACAGGAGGTGGTCGCGCGTGTCGCCTGTATTGCACGTCGCCGAGCGGCAATACGTGTTGGCGCCGCTCTGCTGGAGCGGGAGCGTGGCCGCGACGTAGCCGGCGTCCTCCACGAACACGTCGTAGGGCGAGTCGAAACTGCTCCCGCGCGTCGAGCCGACGAGGAGGTCGTTGAAGTCGCCCAGGAGGACGACCTCCTCGCCGCGCGCGACCCGGTCGTCGATGTAGCCCTTGAGCGCCTCGGCCCCGGCCACGCGGTCGGCGTAGTCGCCGGCGCCGGTCCCGGCCTTCGCGTGGAACGTGATGACGTAGATCGTCCGCGCCACGCCGTCGATCGTCACGCGGGCCTGCATCTCGATCGGCGCCCGGCCGCCAAAGTCGAACCGGTCCGACTCGAGGATGGCCCGCGAGCGGATGGGCTGGACGACCGAGCGGTCGTAGACGAACGCGAGCCGCTGGTCGAACGTCGGGGTGCTGCTCACCTCCGGCCCGAGAAAGGCCCCGAACCCGGAGCCGAGCTCCTGGCGGAGCGCGTTCCACTCCCCGTCCGCGCTGGTGTCGACGACCTCCTGGAGCGCCCACAGGTCGATCCCGCTCTGCTGCATCACGGCGACGACGTTTTGGAGCTGAACGGCGTCGTTGGAGGGGGCCATCGTCGGCTCGCCGAAGAACTTGAGGTTCCAGGTCGCCACGTCGAACGTGCCGTCGGTCCCGCGGGCCGGGACCGTCTGGGCGAAGGCGGGCGCGGCCGCGGCGGCCCAGAGGACTGCGAGAGTCGCGAATCGGACGATCTGCATGAGACGAAAGAGGATCTGTGCGAAGGTAGGCGCGCGGCATGCGGACGGGGTGAACCGAACGGGTAGATTGGCGTCCCCTCGGACCATGGCTCTCCCGCTCACCGTCGTCGGTGCGCCCGCCCTCGCGGCGCGCCTTTCCACGCCCTCCGCCCCGCCGGCGGAGCAGGGCGCGGGCGGCATCGTCGTGATCGGCGGGCCGGTCGAGCGGCGGGCCGCCGTGGCGGCCGAGGCGGTCGGGGCCGGGGCCCACGCGTTCCTCTTGTGGCCGCCGGCCGGGACGGCGAGCGGGGCCGAGGCCCTCGCCGACCGGGCGGAGGAGGCCGGCGTCGAGGTCGGCGTCGCGCGACCGCTCGGGGCCACGGCGGCGCTCGCGGGCGTCCCCGCCGGCTGGGCCGCGCGGCTCGTCACGTTCGGCCTCGTGGCCCGCGTCGACGGCCCGCTCGCGGCGGCCGGCTGGCCGACGCTCCTGGCCGGCGCGCTCGACCTCTGCGCGACGCTCGCCGCCGCCCGCGACGTCACGCGGCTCGACGCCGCCGCCGAGCGCGACCGCGACGCGCTCCGGGCCGTGGCCCTCGCGGCCCGGTTCGAGAACGGGGCCTACGCCCAGGCCACGGTCCGCTTTTCGGATCACGTCGGCGAGGACGAGGTCGCGCTCTACGCCGCCCGGCCGGGCTCGCGCGTCGAGGCCCGCTCGCTGGCGGGCCCCCTGTGCGTCGAGGCGGACGGCAGCAGCGCGCCCGTCGCCCCGGCCCCGCCCGCCGCGGACCCCCCGGTGGCCGAGGGCGAGGCCTTAGCCGCCGCCGTCGCCGCCGGCCGGCCGGTGGCCGA
>JAAXJP010000019.1 GCA_012269805.1 Rubrivirga sp. | reverse complement strand
CGACCCCGACGCCCTCGCCGACCTGTTCGAGCCCAACGCCGCGTTCGTCAACGTCGTCGGGCTGTGGTGGCACGACCGCGAGGCCATCCGCCGGGCGCACGCCTACGGCCTCGCCCAGATCTTCCCCGACTCGACGCTCTCCGTCGGACGGACGGAAGAGACGTCGCTCGCCGAGACGGTCGCGCTCGTCCAGGCCCGCATGCGGCTCGACGGCCAGAGCGCAGGCGGCGGCGTCCGCGAGCCGGGCGCCCGGCACACCGTGTTCTCGTTCGTGATGCGCCGCCACGCCGATGGCTGGCGGTGCGCGGCGGCCCACAACACCGACGTCGTGCCCGGCGCCGAGACGCACGTCCGCGACGCGGCCGGCGCGCTCCGCCCGGCCGACTACCGGGCCGGGTAGCCGAGGGGAGATCCCCGAGTCCGCCCGCCTCGGGACCGCCGCGAGGCCGGCCGGGTTCGATCCGGGCCCCTCTCCCCTTTCCCGCGCCATGTCCGCCTCCGACTTTCTCCAGCAGCACGTCGCCGCCGTCGCGGCCTCCGACCTCGACGCCGTCCTCGCCCTCTACGCCGACGACGCGGCCCTCGTCTCGTTCGAGTGGACCGCCGAGGGCGCCGACGCCATCCGCCAGCGGTTCTCGGACTTTTTCGGCTTCCACGGCGAGATCGAGGGCGTCGAGCTGGTCTACCAGCAGGCGACCGACGACACGGCGTTCGCGATGTACGCCGTGAGTGGGGAGCGCGGGACGTTCCGCATCGTCAACGCGTTCGTTCTCGACGGCGACGCCTGCACACGGCACTTCTCGAACGAGGTCGCCGCCGAGCTGGCTCGTGACGAAGTCGAGAACGAGGCGTAGCGGCGTCCGTCGCCCACCCCTTGAACACGCGCGTGCCCGCCTCGGCGTCGAGGCGGGCACGCGCGTGTTGCCGCAGAGCGCGGGAGTCCCGGCCTAGGCCCGGTCGAACCGGTCGGCGTTCATCACCTTCGTCCACGCCGTCACGAAGTCACGGGCGAACGTCTCGCCCATGTCGTCCTGGGCGTAGACCTCGGCGAGCGCGCGGAGCTGCGAGTTCGACCCGAACACGAGGTCGACGCGCGTGGCGGTCCACTTCGTCTCGCCCGTGGTGCGGTCGCGGCCCTCGAACTCCAGAGCGTCGTCGGACGTCGGGACCCACTCCGTGCCCATGTCGAGCAGGTTGCGGAAGACGTCGTTCGTGAGCTGGCCGGGGCGGTCCGTGAGGACGCCGTGCTTCGAGCCCTGGTAGTTCGCGTCGAGCGCGCGGAGGCCGCCGACGAGGACGGTCACCTCCGGCGCCGAGAGGGCGAGGAGCTGCGCCCGGTCGACGAGGAGCGCCTCGGTCGGGACCGCCACGTCGGCGTGGAGGTAGTTCCGGAAGCCGTCGGCCTTGGGCTCGAGGGGCTCGAACGACGCGGCGTCGGTCTGCTTAGCCGTCGCGTCGGCGCGGCCCGGCGTGAACGGGACCGAGACGTCGTGGCCGGCGTCGCGCGCGGCCTTCTCGACCGCGGCCGCGCCGCCGAGCACGATGAGGTCGGCGAGGGAGATCCGCTTGCCGTCACTCTGGGCGCCGTTGAAGTTGCCCTGGATCTCCTCGAGGGCGTCGAGGACGCGCCCGAGGCGCTCGGGGTCGTTGGCCTCCCAGCTCCGCTGCGGCTCCAGGCGGATCCGGGCGCCATTCGCGCCGCCGCGCTTGTCGGAGTTGCGGAACGACGCGGCCGAGGCCCACGCCACGAACACGAGGTCCGAGACCGAGAGGTCGGTCGCGAGGATCGCCGTCTTGAGGTCCTCGACGTCATCGGCGTCGACGAGCGCGTGCTCGACGGCCGGGACCGGGTCCTGCCAGATAAAGTCCTCCTCGGGGACCTCCGGGCCGAGGTAGCGGGCCTTCGGGCCCATGTCGCGGTGCGTGAGCTTGAACCAGGCGCGCGCGAAGGCGTCGGCGAAGGCGTCCGGGTTGGCGCGGAAGCGCTCCGAGATCTTCTTGTACTCGGGGTCGACCTTGAGGGCGAGGTCGGCCGTGGTCATCATGGTCGTGACGCGCTTGTCGGGGTCGTGGGCGTCGGGCGCGAGGTCGCCGTCCTCGTTGTCCGTCGGCTCCCACTGCCACGCGCCGGCCGGGCTCTTGACGAGCTCGTACTCATGGTCGAGGAGCATGTCCCAGTAGGTCATGTCCCAGGTCGTGGGCGTGGGCGTCCACGGGCCCTCGATGCCGCTCGTGATGGTGTGCCCGGCCTTCCCGCTCTCGAAGCCGCTTGTCCAGCCGAGCCCCTGCTCGTGGATGTCGGCGCCCTCGGGCTCGGCCCCGATCAGCGACGCGTCACCGGCCCCGTGGCACTTCCCGAACGTATGGCCGCCGGCCACGAGGGCGACGGTCTCCTCGTCGTTCATGGCCATCCGCCCGAACGTCTCGCGGATGTCGATGGCCGAGCGCTCCGGGTCGGGCTCGCCGTCGGGGCCCTCGGGGTTGACGTAGATGAGGCCCATCTGGACCGCCGCCAGCGGGTTGTCGAGCGCGCGGCCCTCCTTGTACCGACTGTTGGGCCCACCCGACTCGGCGAGCCACTCCTCCTCGGTGCCCCAGTAGACGTCGGCCTCGGGCTCGAACACGTCCTCACGGCCGCCGCCGAAGCCGGCCGTCTCGAAGCCCATCGACTCCAGCGCGACGTTGCCCGTCAGCACGAGGAGGTCGGCCCAGGAGATGGCGTTGCCGTACTTCTGCTTGATCGGCCAGAGCAGGCGCCGGGCCTTGTCGAGGTTGGCGTTGTCGGGCCACGAGTTGAGCGGGGCGAACCGCTGGGACCCGCTCGACGAGCCGCCCCGGCCGTCGCCGACGCGGTACGTCCCGGCGCTGTGCCAGGCCATCCGGATAAAGAACCGGCCGTAGTGGCCGTAGTCGGCGGGCCACCACTCCTGCGAGTCC
>JAAXJP010000001.1:9219-11739 GCA_012269805.1 Rubrivirga sp. | reverse complement strand
GCATGGGGCGGACGGGGAGGAGGGGCAACCTCGGGCGGTCCGGTTTCCTGGGCCTAGTCTATCCGTACCACCCTCGCGGACCCGCCCCAAACGACACCGCCCGCCTCGGCGCGGTCACCGAGGCGGGCGGGGCAGACGAGACAGGCGCCGTGCGCTAGTCGTCGTAGTTGTCGATCTGGGCGCGCTGGAGGCCGCCCGAGAAGTCGATGTAGCAGGTCTTCGTCTCGGTGTAGAAGTCGTAGACCTCCCAGCCGCCCTCGCGGTGGCCGTTGCCCGTCGCCTTGACGCCGCCGAAGCTCATGTGCGCCTCGGCCCCGATCGTCGGCCCGTTGACGTAGGTGATGCCGGCGTCGATGTCGCGGAGCGCCCGGAAGGCCCGGGCCACGTCCTTCGTGTAGACGGCCGACGAGAGCCCGTAGGCCACGTCGTTGGCCACCTCGATGGCCTCGTCGAAGCTCGAGACCTTGATGACCGAGAGGACCGGCCCGAAGATCTCCTCGCGGGCCACGCGCATGTCGCGCGTCACGCCCGTGAAGAGGGTCGGTTGGAAAAAGAACCCGTCCTCCAGGCCCTCGCCCGTCGCGCGCTCGCCGCCCATCGCGATCGTCGCGCCGTCCTCGCGGGCCACGTCCATGTAGCCCGTGACCTTGTCGAGGGCCTTCTGGTTGATGAGCGGGCCCATGTCGGTGTCGTCGTCGTTGCCGTAGCCGAGGCGGAGCTCGGAGGCCTTGGCCTGGATCCGCTCGACGAGCTCGTCGTGGACGCTCTCGTGGACGATGAGCCGCGACGTCGCCGTGCAGCGCTGGCCCGTCGTGCCGTAGGCGCCCCAGATGAGGCCCTCCATGGCGAGGTCGAGGTCGGCGTCCTCCATCACGATGGCCGGGTTCTTCCCGCCCATCTCGAGGCTCACGCGCGCGTGCCGCTTGGCCGCGTCGCCCGCGATCCGGGCGCCGGTCTCCGACGAGCCCGTGAACGAGATGGCCGCCACGTCGGGGTGGTCGACGATGGCCTGGCCGGTCTCGCCGGCGCCCTGCACCAGGTTGACGACGCCGGGCGGGACGCCGGCGTCCTCAAGGACCTTCACCAGGAGCGCGCCCGAGTGCGGCGCGTCCTCGCTCGGCTTGAACACGACCGTGTTGCCGCTCAGGATGGCCGGGAACATCTTCCACGTCGGGACGGCGACGGGGAAGTTCCAGGCCGTGATGAGCCCGCACACGCCGATCGGCCGGCGGACCGTCATGTTGAACTTGTTGTTCATCTCCGACGGGACCGTGTGGCCGAAGAGCTGGCGGCCCATCGTCATGGCGTAGTAGGCCGTGTCGATGGCCTCCTGGACGTCGCCCTTGGTCTCGAAAAAGGGCTTGCCCATCTCGCGCGTCATGGCGCGGGCGATCTCCGACTTCCGCTCGGTCATGAGGTCGCCGACGCGCTTGAGGATCTCGCCGCGCTTCGGCGCCGGCACGAGGCGCCAGCTCTTGAACGCCTCCTTGGCCGCCTCGACGGCCCGGGCCACGTCGTCGGCGCCGGAGGCGGGGAAGCTCCCGATGAGGTCGGTCGTGTCGGCCGGGTTGCGGCTCTCGAAGGTGTCGCCGGAGGCGACGGCGACCCACTCGCCGCCGATGTAGTTGAGGAAGGGCGCGTCGGCCATGTCGTGCAGAGGGGGAGGCTGAGGAAGTCCTCGAAGGTACCGGGAGCCCTTCCGGCCCCGGCCGTCTCTGCGCGTTCTCCGCCCGGCGTTCACCGAGGGCCCGTCCCGCCCGCCTCGGTGACCGCGCCGAGGCAGGCGGGGGGCTCGCGCGGCCGTGCCGTCCCGTGGCGTCGGTGCCGCGCCGTGGCCCCGGCGGGGGTCACCAGTCGACGCAGAACGTGCCGTTCGACGCGTACACCACCGACGGGTACGACGTGTCGTCGCTGATCGTGCAGGTGACCTGCTGAAACACGGACCCGTTGGCCCCAACACGGAACGTGATCGTCTCGCCCGGCTCGCCGACCAGGAACTGGACCGTCCGGAAGCCCCCCTGATCGAGGCGGTTCGCTTGGTCGAAATCCTCACCCGGCTTGAGGATGTGAACCGGAGAGGCGGTCCGGTTCTCGAGCGAGACATTGAACGTGTTGTTGACCTGCCGGATGAAGTCGCAACCCGAGATCGCGGCGAGGAGGGGGAGGAAGAGGAGCCAGCGCATGATGTGGGGGGCGGTTCGCCTCAAACCACGGCACCCGGCGATGCCCGTGCCTCCCGATTATTCGGGACTTAGGCGTACCGCTCGCGCAGCCAGGGCGACGGCACCAGCTCCCGGGGCGCTGCGTCATCGGTCGCGTCCGGCTCGGTCTCCGGCTCGGCCGGCTGGCGCTCGGCGAGGCCGAGGGCGGGGTAGGCCACGGCCGCCACGAGGGCGGGGACGTAGAACATCAGCAGGCGCCACGCGGCCGTCGCGACGACGAGGCGCTCCGGGCTCACGAACGGGAGGTGGAGCACGTAGAACGTGGCCTCGGCGGCGCCCGCGGCGCCCGGCGTCGGCA
>JAAXJP010000001.1:0-9209 GCA_012269805.1 Rubrivirga sp. | reverse complement strand
CGGGCCGCCGAGGAGCACAATGACGATCGTTGCGATCGAGTACCGCGCGATCCACTGGACGGCCGTGAGCGAGAGCGACAGCGCGAACCACCGCTTCCCGTTCGTCGCGACGAGTGCCAGCACGTAGCGGACGTCGCGGGCCGTCTGGCGGAGCGGGCGGCGCACGCGGGCGACCGCGCGGCGTGTGGCCCGACGCGCGCGAGGCCCGAGGCGGCCGGAGAGGGACAGGCGGACCCCGGGGCCGAGCCCGACGGCGAGCCCGACGGCGATCAGCAGCCCGGTGAACACGGGGTCGTCGAGCGCGGGCGCGGGGGACCGGAGCGCCGCGCGGAGTGACGTGGCCTCGTCGCCAGTCGAAAGCGCCAGCGCGACCTGGAGCGCGACGGCTAAAAAGACGAGGTCCTCGACCGCCTCGACGGCCAAAAGGGACGCGGCGTGGCCGGGCGGGAGCCCGCGGCGCGTCGCCAGCGCCCACCGGATCGTGCCGCCCCCGACGGCCGTCGGCGTGACGGCCGAGCCGAGCACGCCGCCCGCCGCGATCCGGAGCCCGCTGAGGAAGCCGATCGGATGCCCCACGAACCGCGTCCAGATCCCGATCCGCAGGCTCTGCGTGGCCCATGGCAGCAGCGCGACGCCGACGCAGAGGGCGACCGCGGCCGGCGAGACGGGCCCGATCTCGGCGAGCGCGCCGCCGCCCGTCGTCAGGAGGGCGACCCCGACGTTGACGGCGACGCCGAGCGGGATCAGCCAGGCGGCAGCGCGGAGGAGTCGTCGGGCCGGGAAGCGGGAGGCGTCCGACATCGCGGGGGCGGTGGGGGCGTCGGTGTACGACGGGGACTCCCGTCGGATGCCTCAGCGACGATTCTTGACTGGCGAGGGCCGGGGCAGGGCGGTCGGATGGAACGGGTTGGGCCCATCCAATACCTTCCGCCCAGGTCCGTGCCTCCTGTCCTGTCGTGTCCGTCTGCTCCGCCCTCCGCCTTGCGTCGCTCGGTGGCGCGCTTCTGGCGGGCGCCGCGGACGCCCAGGCGCCGGAGACGTGGACTCGGCTCTCCGTGGCCGACGGGCTCGCCCACAACTCGGTCTACGCCATCCACCGGGACCGCGCGGGGTTCCTGTGGTTCGGGACCGTCGATGGGCTTGACCGCTACGACGGCTACGCCTTCGTCCACCACCGCTACGACCCGGACGACCCGGCGTCGCTGCCGCACAACCTCGTCCGGACGATCCATGAGGACGACGACGGGGCGCTGTGGGTGGGGACGCAGGGCGGCGTCGCCCGCCTCGGGCCGCGCGGCGGCGGGTTCGAGCGGCTTTTCGTCCCCCCGAACGAGACCGGGGACCGGAGCGTGTTCGACTTCGCGCGGGACGGGCGCGGGACGCTCTGGGCCGCCGGAGCCGCTGGCCTCCTCCGCCTCGACGCGCGCCGCGGCCGGTTCGTGACGGCGTACGCCCGGAGCGGTCCCGCGGCTGCACTCGGCCTCCGGGGCGACACGCTCTGGGTCCTCCACACCGGCGAGGCCGTCGAGGCGGGCACGCTCGTCCGCGTCGACGTTCGGCGCCGCCGGGTGAGCGGGCGCTGGCGCGTCGCCCCGTCGGTCCGGTGGACCTACGCGCTCGATCTCGACGCCGACGGGCGCGTGTGGCTCTCGGGCGCCGGGCCGCTCGTGTTCGAGGGCGGCGTGGCCCGTGCCCTCGACGACGGCGGCGCGCCGGGCGCCGTCCGCGCGCTGGCGGTGTCGCCCGACGGTGACGTGCTCGTCGGCCTGGGCGGGGCCGGCCTCGCGCGCTGCGCTGGAGGCGCGTGCCGGACGACGCTCGTGGACCGCGATCGGCCCGACTGGCTTCACAACTATGTCCGCGCGATTCATCGCGACCGGAGCGGGGCGCTATGGGTTGGGACCTACGGCGGCGTCTATCGCTCGGACCCCGCCCGGAAACCGTTCTGGACGCTCCGCCACCGGCCGAACGACCCCGCCTCGCTCGGGAGCCCCGCCGTCTCGGCCCTCGCCGAGACCCCCGACGGCGCGCTCTGGGCCGCCTCGTTCGACGGTGCCCTCGACCGGCTCGACCCCGCTACTGGGCGGGCCGAGCGGTTCGGCGCGGGCGGCGCGCGGTCGATCGGAGTCGGCGGCGTGTGGACGCTCTTCGTCGACGTTCGGGGCCGGCTGTGGGCTGGCGGCACGGACGGCCTCGCCGCGGTCGACTGGCGGACGGGACGGGCCACGCGTCACCCGACCGTCGGGGCGGCATTCGGGGGCTCGGCGCTGACGTCGATCGCGGAGGACGCGGCGGGGCAGTTGTGGGTCGGCTCCTTCGGCGGCCTCGTCTGCTACGACCCGGAGACGAGGACACTCACGCGGTTCCCCGTCACCGGCGACGGGCGTGGCCCGAGCCAGCCCGTCGTCAACGCGATCCGGCGGGACGGGGACGCGCTGTGGATCGGCTCGCCGTCGGGCGGGCTCGACCGGCTCGACCCCGCGACGGGCCGGTTTGAGGCGCTTGGGTTGAGAAACGCGGCCGGCGAGCGGCCCTCCGGCGAGGCGACCTACGACGTGCTCCCCGACGGCCGTGGCGGGGCGTGGGTGGGCACCGTCGAGGGCCTGATCCACCGCCGCGCAGACGGCACCATCCGCCAGCTCACGACGGCCGACGGGCTGCCCGGGACTGTGGTCTACAGCGTCCAGCCCGACGGGCGCGGGCGGCTCTGGCTAGGTACGAACCGCGGCCTCGCCCGCCTCGACCCCGTGTCGGGTACGGTCACGACCTACGACCTCGCCGACGGGATCGGGACGATGGAGTTCAACCGCGGCGCACGGCTGCGAACGCGCGACGGGCGGCTCGTCTTCGGCGGGGCGACGGGCGTCGTCGGGTTCGACCCCGACGCCATCCGTCCCGACCGCCGGCCGCCCGGCGTCGTGCTCGTCGGCATCGAGGCGTCGTCGCGGACGGGCGTCCGCCGGCTCGACGGTCGCGGGCTGGAGGGCGTCGTGCTCTCGCCGCGCGAGCGGACGGCCACGTTCACACTCGCAGCGCTCGCCTTCGAAGATCCCGACCAGAGCCGGTACGCCTACCGTCTCGACGGGCTCGACGAGGGCTGGGTCGACGCCGGGACGGAGCGGCGGGCGCGCTACACGGGCCTCCCGCCCGGCGAGTACGTGTTCCGCGCGCGGGCGGCCAACCACGACGGCACGTGGTCCGAGGCCGCGCTGGCGGTGCCCGTCCGCGTCGAGCCATGGGTGTGGGAGACGACGTGGTTTCGGGCGCTCGCCATCGCGCTCGCAGTGGGGCTCGTGGCGTTGGCGTACCGGGCCCGCGTGGCGCGGCTGCTCGCCGTCGAGCGGCTCCGGCTCCGCATCGCGGGCGACCTCCACGATGACCTGTCGAGCGACCTCTCCGGCATCGCGCTCGCCACCGACCTCCTCGGCCGCCGCCCCGGCCTGGAGGCCGCCGACCGCCAGCGCCTCGCCGACGTCCACCGCACCGCGACGTCGATGGTCGACGCGCTCCGCGACATCGTGTGGACCGTCGACCCGGCCCACGACTCGGTCGAGGCCTTCGCCCGGCGCGTCCGCCTCGTAGCCGACCGGCTGCTCGACGGCCGACCCCACGCCGTCGAGGTCGACCTCCCCGACGCCGGCGCCCTCCCGATGCCGCTCCGTCGCGAGCTCCTGCTGATCCTCAAGGAAGCGCTCCACAACGCCCACCGACACGCCGAGGCCGACCGGGTCGACGTCCGCCTCAGGCGCGGCGGGGCCGGCCTCGTGCTCGCGGTCGAAGACGACGGCGTCGGGTTCGACCCGGAAGCGGTCGCGGGCGGGCACGGGCTGCGGAGCCTCCGGACGCGCGCCGAGCGGATCGGGGGGACGCTCTCGGTCGACAGCGCACCGGGCCGGGGCACGCGCGTCCGGCTGGCGGTGCCGCTCCCGAGGAGTCGGGAGGCGCGGGCGCCGCGCTGGTCCGTACCGTGGCGCCGACGCCCCCCGACGCCATGACCCGACCCGATTCCGACGTCCAGGTGTGGCTGGTCGAGGACCAGGCGCTCCTCCGTGACGGCCTCGAGGCCGTGCTCGACGCGGCCGACGGGCTGGCGTGCCCCGTCGCCGTCGACTCGGTCGAGGTCGCCGAGGCCGCGCTCGACGCCGGCCACCGGCCCGACATCGTGCTGATGGACATCGGCCTGCCCGGCAAGAGCGGGATCGAGGGCGCTCGGATGGTCCGCCAGCGGGTGCCGTCGGCGCGCGTCGTGATCCTGACGGTTCACGAGGAGGACGAGAACGTCGTCGCGGCGATCTGCGCGGGCGCCTCAGGCTATCTCCTCAAGCCGACGTCGCCCGAGCGCGTCGTCGAGGCGGTCCGCGAGGTCCGCGGCGGCGCGGCGCCGATCAACGGGTTCATCGCGGGGCGTGTCCTGGCGCTCCTCGCCAAGCTCGCGTCGCCGGGCCCCGACTACGGCCTCACGCCGCGCGAGCACGAGACGCTCGAACTGCTCGTCGCCGGCCTCACGATGAAGGGCGTCGCCGACCGGCTCGGCGTGAGCTACCACACCGTCGACACGCACGTCCGCAACGTGTACGCCAAGCTCCACGTCCGCTCGCGCGGCTCGGCCGTCGCGAAGGCCCTCCGCGAGCGGATCGTATAGAGGGAAGACCTGGGATGGAGACATGAGAGCGAAGGCCCCGGCGCCTCGTTTCTCCGGCGTCTCTGCCTGGTCTCTGCTCGGCCCCGAGAACTCGGGAGGCGGCGTGAGGGCTCGCCCGCTACGCTGCGATAGGCCCCCTCGTCCCGTCATGCGCGCCCTCCCGTTCCTTCTCGCCCTCACTCTGGTCCTCCCCGGCTGCGACGCCATCCAAGACCTCGTCGAGCCCCCGGACGACGGCTCCGAGGCCGCGTTCGAGGGGCTCGCGATCGCGCCCACCGACGACCCCGCGATGCCCTACGTCGCCGTCCACGAGGACGGGGAGATGATGGCGATCGAGGCGGACCCCGCCACCGGCGCGCTCACACGGGCGACGATGACCGACGAGGAGGGCTACGCGTTCACGGTGTCGTTCGGCCCCGACGGCACGCCGACCCGCCTGACGACCGGCGACATGGTGTTCGTCATCGGGAACATCCGGCCCGGGCTGGCCGACCTCGTCGCGATCTACCCCGACGGGGGCAGCGCCGTCTTCCGCGACGTCGCCTTCGACGAAGAGGCAGTCGCGGAGCTCCGGACCCTGGCGCGGTCCGCGCGGCTCGGCCGGCCGCCCTCCGTGAGCGAGCTGTTCGGCGCCGCTGCGCTGGGCATCGGGATCACGGGCTGCACGATGGTCGGCGTCGGCACGGTCGCGCTGGCGGTCGGGGCGACGGGGCCGCTGGCCCCGGGCGTGGGCTGGGCGTCGGGGACGGCGTGCGCGGGGACGATCGTCGCCCTCATCCGCGAGTACCACGCGCGACACGGCGGCGCGAGCCAGCCGCTGGAGGACACGAACGCCGCGTTCACCGCCATCTCGATGACGGCCAACACGGGGCTCTGTGTGGCGATGGAGTACCGGTCCTGTCTCGAGGCCATCGCCGCCGCGCTGAGCATTCTCACCGTGGATACGTCAGAGACGGAAACCGCGCGCCAGACGCAGATCGATGATGCCGAAGCCGTACTCCAGGGCGGCGGCGGCGACGTCCAGATCTCGCTTGCGTGGGACAACGAGGCCGATCTCGACCTCTGGGTCACCGACCCGGCCGGCGAGCGGATCTACTACGGCAACCGGTCGTCCGCCAGCGGCGGCCAACTCGACGTGGACGACAGGAACGGGTTCGGGCCGGAGAACATCTTCTGGCCGGAGGGCGAGGCCCCCGAGGGCACCTACCGCGTCCAACTCGACCACTACTCCGGGCCGGCGCCCTCGGGCTACCGGATCCTCCTCATCGTCGGGGAGCGGGCGCAGACGTTCTCGGGGTCGATCGGCGACGACCAGACGCTCGACATCACGACGTTCACCGTCGGCAGCGCGCGGACAGTCGCCGCTGCGGCCCCGTCCGCCTCGGTGCCGAGGCCGGCTAGGTGACGGCGGGGTGGCGGTAGCTTGCGGGCCCCTCGCCCCCAGCCCGCCATGGACACCGCCACCCTCGACTCCGCCGAACGCCTCGCCGGCCGCCTCTCTGAGCGGATCCGCTCGGTGCCGCCGTCCGGCATCCGCCGCTTTTTTGAGATCGCGGCGACCATGGACGACGTGATCTCGCTGGGCATCGGCGAGCCCGACTTCGTCTCGCCCCAGCCGATCATCGAGGCGGCGCAGGCCGGGCTCGAGGCCGGCAAGACGAGCTACACGGCGAACCTCGGGCTCATGGAGCTCCGCGAGGCCATCGCCGGCGAGCTCGACCGGCTCTACGACCTCGAGTACGCGCCCCAGAACGAGATCATCGTGACCGTCGGCGCCAGCGAGGCGCTCACGATCGCGCTCCTGGCCCTCCTCGACCCCGACGACGAGGTCCTCATCCCCGAGCCGTGCTTCGTGTGCTACGGGCCGCTCGCCCAGTTCGCGGGCGGGAAGGTCGTCTGGGTCCCGACGCGCGCCGAGAACGACTTCCAGGTCACGGCCGACGACATCCGCTCGCGCATCACGGACAAGACGAAGCTCCTCTTTCTCGGCTACCCCAACAACCCGACCGGCGCCGTCCTCCGGCGCGACACGCTCGAGGAGATCGCCGAGGTCGTCGTCGAGCACGACCTGTTCGTGCTGTCGGACGAGATCTACGACCGGCTCGTCTACGGCGAGGCCTACGAGCGCGGCCACGTCTCGGTCCCCACGCTGCCCGGGCTGTGGGAGCGGACGGTCCTCGTGGGCGGCTTCTCGAAGGGCTACGCCATGACGGGCTGGCGGATCGGCTACGCGGCGGCGCCGAAGCCGATCATGGACCAGCTCTACAAGGCCCACCAGTACGTGGTGATGAGCGCGCCGACGATGGCGCAGATCGGCGCGCTCGCCGGCATCCGCGAGGCGCAGGACGCGGTCGAGGAGATGCGCCAGGCCTACGACGCCCGCCGCCGGACGCTTATCGACGGCCTCCGCGCGGCCGGCCTCCCGACGTTCGAGCCGGAGGGCGCCTTCTACGCGTTCCCGGACATCACCTCGACCGGGCTGTCGTCGGAGGACTTCGCGCAGCGGCTGCTCCAGGAGGAGCACGTGGCGTGCGTGCCGGGCTCGGCGTTCGGGCCGAGCGGGGAGGGCTACCTCCGGTGCTCGTACGCGACGGCGCTCCCGCAGATCGAGGAGGCCGTCCGCCGCATCACGCGGTTCGCCGACAAGGTCCGGAACGAGGGCTGACCCCCTCCGCCTCGGCGCCGAGGCGGGCGGGGTCGCCGAGGCGGACCGTCGGGATCTCGGCCCAGACCGTCGTGTAGCGCGGCGAGAGAAAGTCGCGGCGCATGCCCCACGCCGGGCTCCGGCCCGCGTGGACGGCGCGGAGCTCGTCGGGCGTCCCCTGCGCGGCGGGCACGACGGCCGCCCGCCCGAACCGCCGCGCGATCCGGTCCATCGCCTCCATCAACTCGGGCCGCTCGCGGACGGGCGCCGTGAACAGCGACCCCTGCGACTGGCCGGCCGGGCCGAGGCCCGTCAGCATCACGCCGGCCTTCTTGTAGCGCGGGGCGCCGCCGTGCCCGGTCGCGAGGGCCGGCCCGACGAGCGACCGCGCCGCGCGGACGATCGCGAGCGTGTCGTTCGTCGCCGACGGGAGCTCGGTCACGGCCCGCCCGTGGTGGACCGGCCGCGCGTGCCGCCCCGTCGTCACGAACGTCTCGACGGCGGAGGCCGCCAGCGACTCGCGCCGGAGCATCCGCGCCGCCGCCGCCGCGTGCATCGCCACGGCCTTCCCGATAAGCGCCGGGTCCGTGAGCGGCTCGCCGAACATCCGGCTCCGGACGAGCGAGCGGCGCGGCGGCGGGGCCTCGCTGAGCGGGAGGCACGAGACGCCCCGGAGCTCGAGGGTTGTCCGGAGGAGGACCACGTTGTAGCCGCGCCGGATGTCGCCGTCGTCCATCGCCGCCAGCCCGGCCGCCGTCCCCGCGCCGGCGAGCCGGAGCCGCTTGGCCCACCGCGGCCCGACGCCCCAGACGTCCTCGACTGGCAGCGACTCGAGGACGGCGTCGCGGGCAGGGTGCCTCCAGAAGCAGACGCACGGGACCGGCGCGTGGCGCACGAACTCGCTCCCCACCTTCGCCAGCGTCTTCGTCTCGGCGATGGCCACGCGGACGGGGATCCGCGTCGCGCGCCAGACGGCCTCGCGGATCTCGCGGGCCAGCGTCTCCAGGCGGGCGGGCTCATCCGGGTCCCACGGGTCGGCGCGGAGGCCGAGGAACGCCTCGTCGATCGAGTACCGCTCGACGTCGGGCGAGAACCGGTCGAGCACGCGGAGGAGGCGGTCCGAGAGGTCGTGGTAGAGCGCGTAGTTCGAGCTGAACACCCAGACGCCGGCCCGCTCCAGCCGCTCGCGGACCTGGAAGTACGGCGCGCCCATGGCCACGCCGAGCGCCTTGGCCTCGGCGCTCCGCGCGATCACGCACCCGTCGTTGTTCGAGAGCACGACGACGGGCTCGCCGCGGAGGTCGGGCCGGAAGAGCCGCTCGCACGAGCAGTAAAACGCGCTCGCGTCGACGAACGCGACGAGCCGCCGCGTCTCGCGGGTCCCCCCGCCTCGATGCCGAGGCGGGCCGGGTGGCATCGGGGCGCTCACCAGCGGCGGAGGAGGTTCCGGACCGTGTGCGTGACGACGCCGCAGACCTCGAGCTCCTCGCCGTCGCCGAGCCGGATCTCGTGGAAGGCGTCGGCCTCGTCGGGCAGCGGGTCCGGGGCGAGGTAGACGCCGGCCCGGTCGCGGCAGAACCGCTTGACCGTGTGCTCGCCGCCGACGAACGCCACGACGAGGTCGCCGGGGACCGGCTCGCGCGCGGCGTCGATCACGAGAAGGTCGCCCGGCCAGATTCCGGCGCCGACCTCCGAGCGGCCCGTGGCCCGCACGAAGTAGGTCTGCGGCTGGCCCGCCCCGACGAGCTCGTTCAGGCTCAGCTCGGCCTCGACGTAGTCGGAGGCGGGCGAGGGGAAGCCGGCCTCGCAGCCGTCGCGGAAGAGGGGGAAGCGGACCTCGGGGCCGGTGGCGAGCGGCAGCGGCGCGGTCGTGGTCATGGGGGAGGAGGGGAGAGACGGGGCCCGAAGCTCCATCGCGGAGGC
>JAAXJP010000192.1 GCA_012269805.1 Rubrivirga sp. | reverse complement strand
GCCACGCCTTCGTCATCGTCGGGTACGACGCCTCCGGCCTGTGGGTCCAGAACTCGTGGGGCGAGGGCTGGGGCGACGACGGGCTCGGCCACGTGTCCTACGACGACTGGCTCCGCAACGGGTTCGACGTCTGGGTCGCCCGCCTCGGCGCGCCCGTGGCCTACCAGGACGCGACGACGACGGCCATCAGCTTCTCGGCGAAGGCGCAGAAGTCGGACGTCTACGCCTTCCAGAGCCTCCGGCCCCACATCGTCAGCATCGGCAACGAGGGCCGGTTCCGGACGAGCGGGACCTTCGGGACCGACCTCGAGGACGTCCGCGACATCGTCGAGGCCGACCTCGCGGAGACCGTCGCGCCGTGGTCGAGCAAGCGGGTCATGCTCTACGCCCACGGCGGGCTCGTGCCGGAGAAGGCCGCCGTCCAGCGCGTGGCGGACTACCGTGAGACGCTCCTCCAGCGGCAGGTCTACCCGCTCGCGTTCGTCTGGAAGACGGACTACTGGTCGACGCTCCGGAACGTGCTCGACGACGCGCTCCGCCGGCGCCGGGCCGAGGGGTTCCTCGACGACGCCCGCGACTTTATGCTCGACCGCCTCGACGACGCGCTCGAGCCCCTGGCCCGCGTGCTGACCGGCAAGCAGTCGTGGGACGAGATGAAGGAGAACGCGCTCCGGAGCACGCGGACCGCCCAGGGCGGCGCGGCCCAGACCCTCGACCTCCTCGCCCCGGTCCTCGAGGCCGACGGTGCGGAGCTCCACCTCGTGGCGCACAGCGCGGGGAGCATCTTTTTCGCGCCCCTCATGGAGGCCCTGGCGGAGCGCGGCCTGCCCGTCGCGTCGTGCACGCTGTGGGCGCCCGCCTGCACGCTGGCCCTGTTCCAGGAGTGCTACCAGCCGGCCATCGAGAGCGGGGCGATCGAGCGCTTCACCCTGTTCACCCTGACCGAGGAGGCCGAGCAGGCCGACCACTGCGCGCGGATCTACAACAAGTCGCTCCTCTACTTGGTCTCGAACGCGTTCGAGGACCGGTTCCGGATCCCGCTCATCCGGCCCACCGGCGAGCCGATCCTGGGCCTGGCGGAGTCCCTCGAGGCGGCGCTCGAGGATGACGACGGGCTCCGCGCCCTGTTCGACCGGAAAACGGTCGACTGGGTCCAGTCGCCGAACGGGAGCCCGAAGGGGTCGCCGCTGGCCGCCCGCGCCACGCGGCACGGGGACTTCGACGACGACGAGTTCACGTTGCAGGCGACGTTGTCCCGCATCCTCGGGCAGCGGAGCACGACGACGGAGTTCTCGTTCCGGAGCTCCAGCAGCGGGCTCCGCGATCGGCGCGAGGCGCTCAACCGGAGCGTGGGCGCGCGCTGAGGCGGCGGGCTACCGGTTCCTCCGCCGCTTGCCGCGCGTCTTCCGTTTCGAACGGCGCTCCTTGGCCTTGCTCCGCTTGTCCTTCGGGTCGTCGCCCGAGGGCTTGCCGCCCGGCAACTCGACGAAGGCGAGGTCCACGCGCCGTGTCTCGGGGTCGGCCGCCTCGATCTTGACACGGCACGCCTGCCCGACGCGGATCCGGTGGCCCGAGCTCTTGCTCACGAGCGTGTAGCGGCGCTCGTCGTACTCCCAGTAGCCGTCCATCTCGCGGACGTGACAGAGGCCCTCGACGAGCAGCTTCGTCATCTGGACGAACACGCCGAACTTCGTCACGCCGACGACGACCCCGTCGAACTCCTCGCCGAGGTGGAGGGCGGCGTACTCGACCTGCTTGAGCTTGATCGACTCCCGCTCGGCCTCGGTCGCCTCGCGCTCGCGTTCGGAGCAGTGCTCGGACATCTCGGCCAGCGCCTCCTCGGTCGGGATCTTGCCCGGCGCCTGGTCCTGCATCCGCTTGAGGACGCGGTGCGCGATGAGGTCCGGGTAGCGGCGGATGGGGCTCGTAAAGTGGGCGTAGTGCTCGAACCCGAGCCCGTAGTGCCCGATGTTGTCGGGCGAGTAGATCGCCTTCGACATCGACCGGATCGCGGCCTGCTCGATGACGGGCGCCTCGGGCGTCCCCTTCACCTCGTGGAGCAGGTCGTTGAGGTTCGACCGCTTGACCGCGCCGTCCTTGTGCGGGAGCGTGTGGCCGAACGTCTTCACGTAGTCGGCGAGGGACTTGATCCGCTCCCGATCGGGCTGGTCGTGGATCCGGTAAACGAACGGGACCTCGCGCTTGGAGGCCTCCTCGGCGACGGCCCGGTTGGCGAGGAGCATGAACTCCTCGATCAGGCGGTTCGCTGCCTTCCGCTCCTTCTCGAACACGTCGACCGGCTGGCCCTCGGCGTCGAGCTTCACGCGGACCTCCGGCACGTCGAAGTCGATGGCGCCCTCCTGCATGCGCTTCTTCGTGAGCGTCTCCGCCAACTCGCCGGCGCGGCGGACGTCGTCGGCGAGCGGGTGGTCCTTGCCGTCGAGCACGTCCTGGGCCTGGTCGTAGGTGAACCGCTGCTTCGAGTGGATCACGGTCTCGCGGATCTCCCACGAGTGGACGTTCCCGCCGCCGTCGATGGTCAGGATGCAGGAGTAGGCCAGCTTGTCCTCGCGCGGGCGGAGCGAGCAAACGCCGTTCGAGAGGGCCTCCGGCAGCATCGGGATCACGCGGTCGACGAGGTACGTGCTCGTGGCCCGGTCGTAGGCCTCACGGTCGATGACCCCGCCCTGCGGGACGTAGTGGGAGACGTCGGCGATGTGGACGCCGACCTCGTACATCCCGCTTCCGAGGTCGGTCACGTGGATGGCGTCGTCGAAGTCCTTGGCGTCCTCGGGGTCGATGGTGAAGACGTTGGCGTCGCGGAGGTCGAGCCGGCGGGCGACCTCTTTTTTTGTGATGCCCGGCCGGATCCCCACCGCCTCGGCCTCCACCGCCTTGGGGAAGTCCGACGGCGCGCCCTGGGCGAGCGCCGGCCCGAG
>JAAXJP010000127.1:6609-11743 GCA_012269805.1 Rubrivirga sp. | reverse complement strand
CGGCGCCCCCGCCGACTGGGCCACCGCCCTCGCCGCCGGCCCGCACTACGAGCCGCCCTACCCCGGCGCCGTCCAAGACGAGCTCGCCTGGCACCTCGTCAAGCACATCCGCGAGGACGCCCACCTCCGCTCGGAGGTCGAGGTCGAGGTCCCGGCCTCCGCCGACTGGCCCGAGGCGGGGACCGGCCCGGCGTTCTTCACGCTCGACCTTGTCGTCGAGGTGCCGGTCGACACGGGCGACGGCGCGCCCGAGGTCCGGCGCGTGGCGTTCGAGTCGGGCGGGGCGACGGGCAGCCGCGCGCTCCGCGACCACGACCGGCGCCTCCGCCGCGACGCCACGCTCCTCGCCCACGGCGCCGTCGACACGATCTACCGCCTCCGCGGCTCGGACCTCCTCGGCCACATGGACGACGTGCTGTTCCTCGCCAGCCTGTGGGACGCCGACCTGTTCTCGGAGCGCGGGCGCGTCAACCTCCGGACGCTCGCGAGCGCCGAGGCGAAGCAGGTCACCGTCCGCCCCGAGCAGCCGAGCGTCCTCGTCCCGTACGCCCTCGACGCCGAGGGCGGCTCGCCCGAGCGGCACCTCTGGCACGTCGCCAACGGGCAGGCCCCGCACGTGCTCGTCCGCCGGCTCGACCGGCGCTTCGAGTCGGTCTGGGGCCCCTACGCCGACCGGCCGCTCCGCAGGGTCGAGGTCGACCGCCCGCCGCTCCGGAAGGCGAGCTAGCGCGTGGAGCGCGAGTGGAGATCCGCCCGCGCTCCACATTCGGGGCACAGGTGTGACGCGTGGATGACACCCCGGTCGCCCTACGCTGAAGCACACTGGCGATCCCCCACGAAACCATGACTGTCCATCCTCTCAGCCGTCGGCCGCAGCAGCGGCGCCTCGTCGTCGCCGTCCGCGGGCCCGCGGGCACCGGCAAGAGCTGGTTCGCCGCGTCGCTCGCCGACGCCGGCCTCGGCCGCCTCTGCTTTTTCGATACCGAGCGGAAGGCCCGGCTCCTCCCCGGCGCCGACGGCTCGCACTACGACGCCATCGAGGTCGAGCACCCCGACGAGCTCCTCCCGTTCGTCGACTGGGCCCTCGGCGAGGGCCGCGCCGAGCAGGGCTACGGCTGCTACGCGCTCGACTCGTGGGCCATGTACTTCGGCCGGAAGCACCGCGCGACCGTCGAGGCCGTCCGCCGGCGGACCGGCGACCCGACGGCGCAGCCGTCCGCCGAGGAGCTCCAGGCCGACCAGGTCGTGTTCCAGGAGGTCCTCCGGCGCCTCTGCGTCGACTCCGGCGCGTGCGTCGTCATCACGGACCAGATCGCGGCGCGCGGCAAGCAGGACCGCGAGGAGAACGAGATGGGCCGCGTGCTGCCCATGACGTCGTCCGGGTTGGAGTACTTCGTCGACGTGATGCTGGAGCTGTCGCTGCGGCAGGACGGGTTCGAGACGAAGCGCGTCGCGACCGTCGTGAAGTCGAACGCGCCAGACCTCCCGGTCGGGACGGTCTTCGAGAACCCCGACTTTGCCGCGGTATTGGCGGAGCTGGGCGCCGGCCCGGCGCCGGTCGAGACGCCGGCCCCCGAGGTCCTGCCCCAGCCCGCGCTCGCGCACCCCGCGGGTCCGACGCTCGCCGACCTCCTCGCCGAGGCGGAGGGCTTCGGCCTCGGGCGCCCGCAGGTGCTCCTCGCCGCGCGCCACTACTGCGGCGTCCAGGACCTCGACGAGCTGACCGAGGCGGACCGGGCGGACCTCCTCGACCGGATGCGCGAGCGCTACGCGACGTCGGGCGACAGCGCGGCGACCGCGGAAGAGCCTGAGGTGAAGGTCAGCAAGCGGAAGAAGGCGGCGTAGTCGTTCGACTCTGCCCGCCTCGGCACCGAGGCCGACCGCCCCGCTGGCCTCCGCGCCGCCAGCGGGGCGTCGTCGTTCGGGGGCGGTGTCGGACCGCTCACTCGACGGCGACGGGGAGGCCGTCGGCCCAGAACACGAGGGGCGCGGTGCTGGCGCCGTCAATGGGCTCGGGGTAGACGACGCCGCTGAAGACCCCCGGCCCCCAGTCCTGGATCTCGGCCCGGCGGATCGGGAGGTCGGTCTCGCTGTAGCCGTCGGGGTTGCCTTGCTCGACGATCACCCAGCCGCGGACGGCCTCGGGGAGGTCGGTGTCGTGGCCGTTCGTGAACTGGAGCTCGACGGTCCGGGCACACTCGTCGCCGCACGAGGTGGTCCGGGAGACCGTGACGAGCCGCTCATGATATCCGAGGAAGCCCCAGCCTTCCCAAGTGGCCGGGCCAAACGGCGGGTTGGGGACGGCCGCGTCCGCCTCGGTGATCTCGGGGCCGGAGTAGCGGGTGACGAGGCCGTCGTCGCCGACGGAGTCGCAGCCGGCGAAGGCGACCACGAGGACGCCGAGGCGGAGGAGGAAGCGCATGGGGGAGAGGGGAGGCGCTAGAGTTTGCGCCCCGAGGCCGCCGTCCGCAAGGCCCTCCACCGTGCCTCCGTCCATGTGTTTCTGACGGACGGAAGCGCTACCAGGCCAGGCCCGCGTTGACGGATCCGCCGCGCCGCGCCTATCCTGCCGCTTCCGACCCGCCCCGCGATGCTCGCCCGTCTCTCCCCCCGACGTCTCCGACGCCGACCGGCTCAGCCCGGGCCGGGAGACGACGCCTAGACGGACGGCACCGCACGATCACCCCAGCGGATCCGATCCCCTGACGCCGACTCTCCCTAGAGTCGGCGTTTTTTGTACCCGCCATGTCTGAGACCTCGCCCATCGCCCTCGCCTTCTCCGGCGGCCTCGACACGTCGTTCTGCGTCCCCTACCTCAAGGAGGAGACCGGCCGCGACGTGATGACCGTCACCGTCGACACCGGCGGGTTCTCCGCCGACGAGAAAGAGCAGATCGCCGCCCGCTCCGCCGACCTCGGCGCCGCCGAGCACCGCCTCGTCGACGCCCGCGCCGACCTGTGGGACCGCGTGCTCCAGTACCTCGTCAAGGGCAACGTGCTGCGCGGCGGCGTGTACCCGCTGTGCGTCGGGCCCGAGCGCGTCGTCCAGGCCGAGGCGCTCGCGGGCGCCGCGCGCGACCTCGGCGCGGGCTCCGTGGCCCACGGCTCGACCGGCGCCGGCAACGACCAGATCCGCTTCGACGCCGCCCTCCGCCTGCTTGCGGACGACCTCGAGATCCTGACGCCGATCCGGGAGCTCTCGCTCTCGCGCGAGGCGTCGACCGACTTCCTCCGCGAGCGCGGCTTCACGGTCGAGGCCAAGACGACGGAGTACTCCGTCAACCGCGGCCTATGGGGCACGACGATCGGGGGGAAGGAGACGCACGACACCGACGGCGTCCTCCCCGAGGCGGCCTGGCCCGACACGGTCGCGCCGCAGGAGGCGCCCGACGAGCCCTGCCGGCTGACGATCCGCTTTGAGCAGGGCGCGCCGGTGGCGATCGACGGTGAGGCGCTCGACCCGGTCGCGCTCGTCGAGACGCTGAACCGTGAGGGCGCAGCGCACGGCGTCGGCCGCGGGGTCCACGTCGGCGACACGATCCTCGGGATCAAGGGGCGGATCGCGTTCGAGGCGCCGGGCGCGCTGACGCTCATCGACGCCCACCGCGAACTGGAGAAGCTCGTCCTCACCCAGCTCCAACTGGTCCAGAAGGGCACGCTCGGCGACCTCTACGGGCGGCTCGTCCACGAGGGCCTCTTTTTCGACCCCGTCTGCCGCGACCTCGAGGCGTTCCTCGACAGCACGCAGCGGCGCGTGACCGGCGACGTCCACGTCGAGTGGTTCAAGGGCGCGATCCGCGTCCAGGGCGCCACGTCGCCGCACTCTCTCTTCGACGCGGGCGTGGCCCGCTACGGTGAGGACAACGCGCTGTGGTCCGGCCGCGACGCCGAGGGCTTCGCCCAGATCTACGGCCTCCAGGCCCGGCTCGCGGCCCGCGCCGGTAGCTGACTCCCCGCTCTCCGACCCACGCGATCATGCCGACCGGATCGATCACGACGCTCTCCGTCGACCACGTCGCCAGCAGCACGGCGCCGTGCCGGCTGGACCACGAGGTCCGCGTCTCGCCCTACGTCGTGGCGGAGGAGGGGTACTGCCTCGCCGTCCGCGCGCTCGACGACAAGGACGTCTACAACCAGCTCGAAGGCGCCGACGGCGTGTTCCGGACCATCGAAAAAGGGCAGACGCTCGTCGGTGCCCTCGGCGAACGGCAGGCGCTGAAGGGGTACTCCGGGCGGATCCCCCGGCACATCGCCCCGGGCGACGTGCTCCACGTCCAGAACATGGGCGGCATCCTCGGGCGCGTGGCGACCGAGCACCCCGACCTCGGGCCGGCGCTCCGCGTGGAGGTCCTGGGCGCCGTCCTCACCGGTGAGCCACCGCGGCACGCGCGGATCCAGGACACGGCCGTCGACCCCGTCGAGGTCCTGACCGAGTCGGCCCCGCTCGTGATGGTGTCGGGGACGGCCATGAACACGGGCAAGACGTTCGCCGCCGCCGCGCTCGTCGGCCAGCTGACCGGGCGCGGTCTCCGCGTCGCGGCGGCCAAACTGACCGGCGCGGCCCTCCAGCGCGACGTCCGGGCGATGGTGGCGCAGGGGGCCGTGGCCTCGGCCAGCTTCCTCCAGGCCGGCGCCGTCGCCACGACCGGCCGCGACATGGTCCCGATCGCCAAGGGCATCATCGCCCACCTCAACCGGATCGCGACGACGGAGGACGGGACGCCGCCCGACGCGCTCGTCCTGGAACTGGGCGACGGCGTGATCGGGCCGTACGGCGTGGATCAGATCCTCGAGGACATGGAGCTCCAGCGGCTCACGGCCACGCACGTCCTCGCCGCGGCCGACCTCGCCGGCGCGTGGGCCTGCGACCAGCTGTTCCGCTCGCGCTACCGCGCCGAGATCGGCGTCGTCGTGGGGCCGGCGACCGACACCGACGTCGGCAAGCGCTACATCCGGACGTCGCTCGGCATCCCGGCCGTCAACGCGCGCTCGGAGGCCGAGGCCCTCGCGGCGCTCGTGGCCGAGGACGTGGCCGAGCGGAAGGCGTGGGCCGGCGGCGCCGTCCAGCCCCCGTCGTTCAACGGCCCCCGCCGCATGATGCCGACCTCCTCGTGATGACCGACTCTGCGATGACC
>JAAXJP010000127.1:0-6509 GCA_012269805.1 Rubrivirga sp. | reverse complement strand
GATGACCGACTCTGCGATGACCCCGATCCGCGCCGCCGTCCTCCACGGCGCCGGCTACGCCGGCGGCGAGCTGCTGGCCCTCTTGCTGGCCCACCCGCTCGTCGAGCCCGTCGCCGTGACGAGCCGGAGCCAGGCCGGCCAGCCGGTCCACACGACGCACCCGCAGCTCCGCGGCCAGACCACGCTGGTCTACATCGACCCCGCCGACCTCGACGCCGAGGCGGGCGGGCCCGCGTTCGACGTCGCGTTTATCTGCGCCGAGCACGGCCAGGGCGCCGCGGCCGTCCAGGGCCTCCGCCGGTCCGGCTTCGACGGCCTGATCGTGGACCTCTCGGCCGACCACCGGCTCGGCTCGGTCGAGACCTACGAGGCCGTCTACGGGCTGGAGCACCCGGACCCCGACGCGATGCGGTCGGCCGTCTACGGGCTGGCGGAGGTCAACGGGGCGCGGCTCCGGGGCGCGGCGCTGGTCGCCAATCCGGGCTGTTTCGCGACCGGCCTCAGCCTCGCGCTCTGGCCGTTCGCACGGCTCCAGGGTCCGTTCGAGGCGCACGTGACGGCGCTCACGGGCGCCTCCGGCTCCGGCGCTCGGCCGTCGGCCACGACCCACTTTCCGCGGCGCGACGGCAACGTCCGCGCCTACAAGGTGCTGGCACACCGGCACCTCGCGGAGGTCCGCGAGACGCTCGGCGGCCGGGCGACGGTCCAGTTCGTCCCCGTCTCCGGCCCGTGGACGCGCGGGATCTGGGGGACGGCCCACGTCGCGGCGCTCGCCTCGTTCGACGAAGTCACGGCCGCGTTCGAGGCGGCGTACGGCGGGCGCCCGTGCGTCCGCCTCTCGCCCGGCGAGCTCCCGGAGCTGCTGCCCACGACGGGCACGCCGTTCTGCGACCTCGGCTGGGTCGAGAAGGATGGCCACCTCGTCGTCGGGTTCGCGCTCGACAACCTGCTCAAGGGCGCCGCCTCGCAGGCCGTCCAGAACCTCAACCTCGCCCTCGGCTGGCCCGAGGCGCTGGGTCTTCTTCCCGGCGTCGCGGTCCCCGCCGAGGCGCCCGCCCTTCCGACCGCCTAGCCGCCGGCTCTCTCCGCCTCGGCACCGCGGCGGGCGGAGCCGGCCCCCTTCGATGACCCCGACGCTCGCCGACCCCCTCGCGCTCGAAGACGCCGTCACGCTCCCGACGTACGCCAAGCCACCCGTCGCGCTCGTCCGCGGCGAGGGCACGCGCGTGTGGGACCACGAGGGCCACGAGTACCTCGACTTCTACGGTGGCCACTGCGTCGCCCTCCTCGGCCACTGCCCGCCGCGCGTCGTCGAGGCGATCCGCCGGCAGGCCGGCGAGCTGCTGTTCTACTCGAACGCCGTCTACAGCCCCGTCCGCGCCGAGGCCGCGCAGGCGCTCGTCGACCTCGCACCGGACGGCCTGGGCCGCGTGTTCTGGTGCAACTCGGGGACGGAGGCCAACGAGACGGCGCTGAAGCTGGCGCGGTCGGTCACCGGCCGGAGCCGCGTCGTCGCCTTCTCGGAGGGCTTCCACGGGCGGACGCTCGGCGCGCTCGCGACGACCTACGGCGACAATTACCACGCGCCGTACCGCGCCGCCCTGCCCGAGACGACGTGGGTCCCGTTCGGCTGGGAGGGCGCCGTGGAGGAGGCCCTCGCGGGCGAGGACGTCGCCGCGCTGATCCTCGAGCCGATGCAGTCGATGGCCGGCGTCACGGAGGCCGCACCCGCGTTCTACCGGGCGATCCGCGAGATCTGCGACCGAACCGGGACCGTCCTGATCTTCGACGAGGTCCAGACGGGCGTCGGGCGGACGGGCACGTTCCTCTACGGCGAGCACGTCGGCGTGACGCCGGACCTCGTGTCGCTGGCGAAGAGCTTGGGCGCGGGCGTCCCCGTCGGGGCCGTCCTCGTCAACGACGCGATCGCGGCGACGGTCAAGCCGGGCGACCAGGGCACGACGTTCGGCGGCGGGATGCTGGCGATGGCGGCCGTCAAGGCCACGCTCCAGCAACTCGTCGACGAGAACCTGATGGCGCGGGCCGAGGCGCTCTTCGCCCGCCTCGACGCCGGGCTCGCCGAGGTGGACGGGGTCACGGGCGTGCGCGGGCGGGGCTGCCTGATCGGCGTGTCGCTCGATCGGGAGGCGCGGCCGGTCGCCGGCGCGCTCCGCGAGGCCGGCGTCATCGTCGGGACCTCCGGCCGGCCCGACACGCTCCGCCTCATGCCGCCACTCACGACGAGCGACGCCGACGTGGACGACTTTCTCGCCCGGTTCGCGGAGGTCGTGGCGTCGTGACGACCTGGCCCGCCTGCGCCGCGCTCCGCCTGGGCGTACTGTGACGCCTCCCTCCGCTGCTCCGCGATGAATCACCTCACCTCCTGGACCGACCTCGACCCCTCGACCTGGCAGGCGTGCCTCGACCGCGCGCTCTGGCACCGCGACCATCGCCAGTGGACCCCGTCGGCGGCGGGGAAGGCGCTCGGGCTCGTCTTTTTCAACCCGTCGCTGCGGACGCGGGCGTCGATGGACCTCGCGGCGGCCCACCTCGGCGCGCACCCGGTCACGCTCACGCCCGGCTCCGGCACGTGGGGCCTGGAGACGCGCGACGGCGTGACGATGGACGGCGACGCGGCCGAGCACGTCAAGGAGGCCTTCGGCGTCCTCAGCCGCTACGTCGACGCCCTCGGCGTGCGGACGTTCGCGACGCTCAGCGACTACGAGGCCGATCACGAGGACCGCGCCTTCCGTGCGGCCGTCGAAGCCTCGACGGTCCCCGTCGTCAACCTGGAGTCGGCGCGGTGGCACCCGTGCCAGGAGCTCGGCGACGCCGCGACGATCTGCGACCACGTCGGCGACCCGCGCGGGAAAAAGTTCGTGCTCCACTGGGCGCCGCACCCGAAGCCGCTGCCGCGCGCGGTCCCGAACTCGGCCGTGATGATGGCGGCCCGGCTGGGCATGGAAGTCATCGTCGCCCGGCCCGAGGGGTTCGGCCTCGACGCCGACGTGCTCGACCTCGCAAAAAAGGAGGCCGGCAAGCACGGCGGGTCCGTCACGGAGTCGACCCACCGCCCGGATGCGCTCTCCGGCGCGAGCGTCGTCTACGCCAAGGCGTGGGCGGGCCGCACGGTGTACGACGCGCCCGACCTGGAAGCTCGCCAGCGCGCGTCGCACGCCGACTGGCGGCTCACCAACGGCGACATGACGCGGACCGACCGTGCCGCGTTCATGCACTGCCTCCCCGTCCGACGCGGCGTCGTGGTCGACGGCGACGTGCTGGACAGCGACCGAGCGATCCACCTGCTCCAGGCCGAGTACCGGCTCCACGCGCAGAAGGCGATTCTGGAGTGGGTCTGGGGATTGGGGACCGGGGACTAAGGAGGATGCCAGATACACCATCTCCCCCCCCTTCTGTCGTCGTCAAGTTGGGCGGCGCGGTCGTGGCGGATGCCGACGCCGTCGCCGAGGTGTGGGCCGGCGTCGAGGCGCTCGGGGCGCCGGCCGTGCTCGCCCACGGCGGCGGGCCGCAGGCGACGGCGCTCGCGCGGCGCCTCGGCCACGAGCCGCGGATCGTCGCCGGGCGGCGTGTGACGAGCGACCTCGACCTCGACGTGATGCTGTGGGCGCTCCGCGGCGAGCTCAACGCCCGCCTCGTGGCGTCGGGGCGCGCGGCCGGCGTCCGCGCCGTGGGCGTGAGCGGGGCCGACGGCGCGCTCGTCCGGGTCCACCGGCGGCCGCCGCGCGAGGTCGACGGCGAGACCGTCGACTTCGGGCACGTCGGCGACGTCGACGGCGTGGACCCGGCGCTCGTCGAGACGCTCCTCGGGGCCGGCTTCACGCCCGTCGTCGCGACGGTCTGCGCCGACGACGCCGGCGCGCTCTACAACGTCAACGCCGACACGGTCGCCTTCGAACTGGCGGCCGCGCTCGGGGCCGGCCGCCTCGACCTCGTCACCGAGGCCGGCGGGGTGCGGCGCGACGCCGCCGACCCGGCCAGCCACCTCGACCGGCTCACGGCCGCCGAGGTCGAGGCCGGCGTGCGGGAGGGCTGGATCGCGGGCGGAATGCGGCCCAAGCTGGAGGTCGCCCGCGCCGCGCTCCGTCGAGGCGTCCCGGCCGTCCGCGTCTGCGCTCCGTCCGATGTCGCCAATCCCGACGCCGGCACGACTGTCGTCCCCTGACCCCGCCCGCCTCGGCCCCGAGGCGGACCGACCCGCTCCCGACCCGTTGAACGTCCTCGACCTCCACGCCGACCTCGTCCGCATCCCGTCGCTCTCGTTTAAGGAGGGGCCGGTCGCGGACTTTGTCGAGATGACGCTCCGCCAGGTCGACGGCCTCGCCGTGGGCCGGCTCGACGAGAACGTCTGGGCCAGCCTCGGCGACGGCGACGACGCCCTGCTCCTCTGCTCGCACCTCGACGTGGTGCCGCCGAGCGAGGGCCACCCGTACCCGCCGTTCTCGCCGACGCGGGGGGGCGGCGCCGTCTACGCCCGGGGCGCCGGCGACGCGAAGGCCAGCGGCGCGGCCATGCTGACGGCCCTCGTCGAGTTGGCGGAGTCGGGCTGGCGGCCGGGGAACAACGGGCGGCTCGTCGTCGCGCTGACGGAGTGCGAGGAGACGGGCGCCGAGAACAACGGGATGGAGAAGATGCGGGCCCGCGTGTTCGGCCGCGCTCTCCCCGAGCCGGCCGCGGCTCTCGTCGGCGAGCCGACGGAGCTCCGGCCGTGCCTCGCCCAGAAGGGCCTCCTGATTCTCACCGCGACGGCCCACGGCGAGACGGCCCACGCCGCCCGCGCCCACCTCGGGACGAACGCCCTCACGGTCGCCGCCCGCGACCTGCTCGCGCTCGACGCGCTCGAGTACGAGACCTCCGACCCGCTCCTCGGCAAGCCGACGTTCACGGCGACGATGATCGAGGGGGGGACGGCGAAGAACGTCGTCCCCGACCGCTGCCGGTTCACGCTCGACGTCCGCTCGACGCCGGCCGCGACCCACGCCGAGCTGACGCGGTTCGTCCGCCAAGCGCTCGAAAGCCGCGTCGAGGTCTACTCCGACCGGCTCATCCCGTGCTCGACGCCGGCCGACGCGCCCGTCGCCCAGGCCGTGACGGCCGCCCTCGCCGGCCTCGGCCTCGACGCCGAGCCGTTCGGCAGCCCGACGGCCTCCGACTGGATCCACCTCTCGGACGTGCCGGCCGTCAAAATCGGCCCCGGCCGCAGCGAGCTCTCGCACACACCCGACGAGCACGTCGAGATCGACCAGCTCGAGCGCGCCGTCGAGGTCTATGCCGAGATCGCGCGGCGGTACTTCGCAGACTAACGCCCCATACCCCATGGCTGACTCTTCCCCGTCGACCCCGATCTGGCACAAAGGCACGGCCGCCGAGGACTGGGTGACGCGGTTCACCGTCGGAGAGGACTGGCGGTGGGACACAGTTCTCCTGCCGTGCGACCTCGAAGGGACACGGGCGCACGCGTGGGCGCTCGGCGAGGTCGGCGTGCTCACGGAGGCGGAGGTGGCCGAGGTCTCGGACGCGCTCGACGCGATCCGGGCAGCGTGGGAGGCCGGCGAGGTCGTCGTGCGACCCGAGGACGAGGACATGCACACCGTCATCGAGCGGGAGCTGACGGCGCGGCTCGGGGACGCCGGCAAGAAGATCCACGCGGGCCGCTCGCGGAACGACCAGGTGCTCACGGCCCTCCGCCTCTGGCTCCGCGACGCCCTCGCGGAGATCGCCGACGGTGCCCGCGGTGTGGGCGGTGCACTCCTCGATCACGCCGAGGCCGGCCAGTCGCTCCTGATGCCCGGCTACACGCACGGCCAGCGCGCGATGCCCACGACCGTCGCCGTCTGGGCCGCCGGCTACGCCGATCTGTTGATGGACGACCTCGACGGCCTCGGGGCCGCTGCGGACGGGGCCAACGCGTCGCCGTGGGGGAGCGCGGCGGGCTACGGCGTCCCCGTCCTCGACCTCCCGCGCGACGCCGTCGCCGAGCGGCTCGGGTTTGACCGGACGCAGGCCATCGCGGCCGTCCAGCTCTCGCGCGGCAAAATGGAGGCGGCCGTCGTCCACGCGCTCGTCCAGCTCGGCCTCACGCTGAACCGGCTGGCGAGCGACCTGGCCCTGTTCGCCACGTCGGAGTTCGGGTTCGTGGCGCTGCCCGTCGAGCACACGACGGGCTCGTCGATCATGCCGCAGAAGCGGAACCCGGACGTCCTCGAGCTGGCCCGCGCGACGGCGCACCGGCTCACGGCCGAGCTCCACCTCCTCCTGACGCTCCCTGCCAACCTCCCCGGCGGCTACCACCGCGACCTCCAACTCACGAAGGAGGCGCTGATGCGTGCCGTCGGCGCGGCGCGCGACCTCGTGACGGCCGTCGGCGCCGTGCTGCCGGGCGTCGAGTGGAAGGCTGACCGGATGCGGGCGGCACTGTCGCCGGACCTGTTCGCCACGGCCGCGGCGCTCCGGCGGGTCGAGGCCGGGACGCCGTTCCGCGCCGCCTACCG
>JAAXJP010000696.1 GCA_012269805.1 Rubrivirga sp. | reverse complement strand
TTCACTCTCTTCAATGACCCCGTCCACGGGTTCGTGTCCGTTCCCAAGGGCCTCGTGCTGGAGCTGGTCGAGACGCCGGAGGTCCAGCGGCTCCGCCGGATCCGCCAGCTCGGCCTCGGGTTTCTGGTCTTCCCCGGCGCCGTCCACACCCGGTTCGAGCACGGGATCGGGGCGATGGCGCTCATGGGCGAGGCGCTCGACACGATCCGCGAGAAGGGGACGCTGATGGACGTCGACGAGGTCGACGGGGCACGCGCGGCGGCCCTCCTCCACGACATCGGGCACGGGCCGTTCTCGCACACGCTCGAACACCAGCTCCTGCGGCCGGGACCGAGCGGGCGCCCGTTCCACCACGAGCGGATGAGCCGGGCGCTGATGGCCCGCCTCGACCGCCGCCTCGGCGGCCGCCTCGCGACGGCGCTCGCCATCTTCGACGGGACGTACGCGCGGCCGTTTTTCCACAGCCTCGTCGCGAGCCAGCTCGACATGGACCGGCTCGACTACCTCCGCCGCGACTCGTTCTACACGGGCGTCGCCGAGGGCGTCGTCGGCGTCGACCGGATCATCAAGACGATGCGGGTCCACGAGGGGCGGATCGTGATCGAGGCCAAGGGCGCCTACGCCGTCGAGAACGTGCTCCTCAGCCGGCGGCTGATGTACTGGCAGGTCTACCTCCACAAGACGGTCCTCGCCGCCGACCACGTCCTCCGGGCGACGTTCGCGCGGGCCCGCGAGCGCTGGGGCGCCGACCCCGCGCTGGGGCACACCGCTCCGAGCCTCGCTTTTTTCCTCTCCGACGAGGCCACGGCCGACGACCTCGACCCCGACGCCGACCGCCACGACGCGCTCCTCGACGCCTACACGGCCCTCGACGACCCGGACCTCCTCTACAGCCTCAAGCGGTGGACGGAGTCCGACGACCGCGTTCTCGCGGACCTTTCCCGGCGGTTCCTCGACCGCGACCTGTTCCGGACGACTCCGCTCGACGCGCCGCCCACCGACGCCCAGGTCGCGGACTGGCGGGCCCGAACTGCGGCGTGGCTCGTGGCCGAGGGCCTGTCGAGCCGCGACGACGCCCCCCGCGACGCCGACCTCTACGTGGCGACGGGCGTCGCCCGGCTGGCGGCCTACGACGCCACGGGCGAGAGCATCTGCATTCTCCAGCGCGACGGGACGGTTCGCGAATTAAGTCAGGCTGCCGGCGCGCCGACGGCCGGCGCCCTCGAAGCGCGCCGCGAGCGGGCCTACGTGTGCCTCCCGAAGCCGGTCGCCCCGTGACGGCGACCACGTTCCTCGACGAGCACGCCCAGCACTCCGAGCCGGGCCACCCCGAGCGGCCCGCCCGGCTGGAGGCCGTCCGGGCCGCGATCGCGGCGGACCCGCTCCTGGCCGGCCTCCCCCGCCTCGACGCCCCACCGGCCCGCCGCAGCGCGCTCGAGCGGGTTCACTTTCCGGAGTACCTCGACCTGGTCGAGGCCTTCTGCGAGCAGGGCGGCGGCGACCTCGACGTCGACACCTACGCGACGCCGGCCTCGTTCGACGTCGCGCGGCAGTCGGTCGGCAACCTCCTCGCGCTCGTCGACGCCGTGATGACGGGCGAGGCGGGCAACGCGTTCGCCATCGCCCGGCCGCCGGGGCACCACGCGCGGCCGGCGCAGGCGATGGGGTTCTGCCTCCTCGCCAACGCCGCGATCGCCGCGCGCCATGCCCAGATGGCGCACGGCGCCGACCGCGTCCTCGTCGTCGACCTCGACGTCCACCACGGGAACGGGACGCAGGAGTGCTTCTACGACGACCCCTCGGTCCTCGTCGTGTCGGCGCACCAGGACGCGATCTACCCCGGGACGGGCCGCCTCGGCGAGACGGGCGCCGAGGCGGGCGAGGGGTTCACCGTCAACCTCCCGATCCCGGCCGGCGCGGGCGACGAGGTCGCGGGGCTCTACCGCGGCGTCCTCCCCCCGCTCGTGGCCCGCTTCCGGCCCGACCTCGTGGTCCTCTCGTTCGGCGCCGACCCGCACCGGCTCGACCCGCTCGCGGGCCTGAACCTAAGCGTCGCCGGGCTGGCGGAGGCGGCCGGCGTGGTCCACGAGGTCGCCGACGCGGAGGCCGGCGGACGGCTCGTCGTTACGCTGGAGGGTGGCTACCTGCCCGACGTCCTCGCCGCCAGCGTCGCCGCCGTGCTGCGCCGACTGGCCGACCCGACGGCCGTGATCGACGACCCGTTCGGCCCGACGTCTCGCCCGCCCGTCGACCTCGCCCCCCTCGCCGCGGCCGTCCGACAACTGCACCGGTTGGGCGCGTGAGACCGATCCCGACCTACCGCGGCACGCCGAAGACCTGCGTCCAGTAGCCGTCGACCTCGGCCGCGCCGATCTCGAAAAAACGCGGGCTGAGAAGCTGGCGGCAGTGGTCCGGGCTCTCGGCCCAGTCCTCGATGACCTCGGGGACCGTCCGCTGGTACCGCGCGATGTTCTCGCCGACGACGCGCCAGTCGTAGCCGGCCCGGCGGACGCGCTCGCCGGTCCCGAGCCCGTCGCTCCCACGGTGGGAGAACCGCTCGGTGTCCGCCATGTCGCGGGAGTGCCCGAGTGCCGCGGCCTCGAGCCGAGCGTCCCAGACGAGCGGCGGGGCCGGCGCCATCCGTTCGCCGCCACAGGTCGCGCCCTGGGCCCGAAGGTCGTTCACGGCGACGAGCATCTCGTCCCACCCTTCGGCGTCCGCCTGGGGGAGCGCCGGGCCGCCGAGGCCGACGGAGTCACAGCCCCCGAGAACGACGAGGAGCGCGGCGAGGGGCAGACGGAGCGGGCGCATGCGGACCGAGGCGTTTGTGGACTCCTCGTCCGCTCCTCCCGATCCTGAAACAGGGTCCCGATCCCGGAACGCCCCCGCCCCGCCCCGCCGGTCTGATTCGGGGCTCCGCCCCGCCCGCCTCGGCGGCGCCGCGGACGGCCC
>JAAXJP010000109.1:1431-2964 GCA_012269805.1 Rubrivirga sp. | reverse complement strand
GGGGCGGTGGCCATTACCCTTGTGCCTGAGCACGCCGGGGTGGATGCGGTCGCCGACGACGTGCTCGCCGTCGACGCCGCGCTCGACCGGCTCGCAGGTCGGGACGCGGGGCTCGCCAAGCTCGTCGAGCTCCGGTTTTTCGGCGGGCTTGAGGTGGCCGAGGCGGCCGAGGTGCTCGGGGTGTCCGAACGGACGGCGGCGCGCCATTGGGCCCGTGCCAAGGCCCACCTCCGGGCCGAACTCGGCGGACGCGATGGATGATCGGCCCGACTGGGTTCGGCTCGACGCCGCCCTCGACGCGGCACTCGCCCTCGACGCGACCGACCGCGAGGCGTACCTCGACGCTCTCGGCTCGTCGCTCCGCGAGGCCCTCCGGCCCCTGCTCCGAGACGCGCTCGCCGAGGACCCTCTCCTCGATGCACCGCTGCGCGCCCACGAGGTACTGGGCACGCTGGGTAGGGGCGGCGCGAGCATGACGGGGGGCGTCCGGATCGGCCCGTACGAGATCGACGCGCTGGTCGGGGAAGGGGGGATGGGGCGCGTGTATAGGGCCCACCGGGCCTGTGGGACGTTCGAGCAAACGGTCGCGCTGAAGGTTGTTCGTCAGACGCTCTCGCTCGCGGGCGCGAACGTGGCGGCCAGACTCCGGCGCGAGCGGTCCGTTCTCGCCACGCTCGACCATCCCGGGATTGCGCGGCTACTCGACGGCGGCGAGAGCGCCGATGGGGTGCCATACCTCGTCACGGAGTTCGTCGACGGCGAGCCGATCACGGCCTACTCCGATGCCCGCCACCTCGGCGTCCGCGATCGGGTGGGGCTCATGGTCGAGGTGGCTCGGGCCGTCGACCACGCCCACCGCCGGTTCGTCGTCCACCGCGACCTCAAGCCGTCGAACGTCCTCGTCGCCGAGCGCGACGGCCCAGGGGGGCGCCCTCGGCCTCGGCCCGTCGTCCTCGACTTCGGGATCGCGAAACTCCTCGACGACTCGGGGGCGTCGGGTGGCGACGACCCCGACGCGTTCCCGCTGACGCGGACCGGGATTCGCCTGCTCACGCCGGCCTACGCCGCCCCTGAGCTCTACGAACCGGCGGCGACGGTCACGACGGCGGCCGACGTGTACGGCCTCGGCGCGTTGCTCTATGAGCTCCTGACGGGCCGGCGCCCCCACGACGACTCGGGCGCGGCCAGCCCGCCGACGACCGAGCCCACGCGGCCGTCCCGGATCGTCCGGTCCCTGTCAGCCGAAGCCGCGCCTCCAGCAGAGACCGCGCGGACGGCTCGCGCGCTCCGGGGCGACCTCGACACGATCTCGTTAAAGGCGCTCCACCCGGACCCGGCCCGGCGCTATGCGAGTGCGGCGGCGCTGGCCGACGACCTCGACCGGTTTCTGCGAGGGGAGCCCATTCAGGCCCGCCGGGATTCGGCGTCGTACGTCGTCGGCCGGTTCGTTCGGCGGCACCGCGCGTTGGTGGCGGCGGGGGCGCTCGCGCTCGTCAGTCTCTTCGGCGGCCTCGGGGTAGCGGTGGCGTCCCT
>JAAXJP010000109.1:0-1421 GCA_012269805.1 Rubrivirga sp. | reverse complement strand
CCCGCGCCGAGGAGCGGGAGGCCCGTGCCGAGGCCGAAGCGGCCGCCGGACGGGCGGAGGAGGCGGCCGACCTCTTGGGCGGGCTCTTGGCCGAGGCCGACCCCGAACGGGCCGGGACCCCCAACCGGACGGTCCGGCTGGCGCTCGACGCTGGGCTCGAACGGGTCGGGCGGGTCCGCTCTGCCCCGCTCCGCGGTGTGCTCCTGGGCCGCGTCGGCGAGGTGTACGCCGGCATCGGCGACGTCGTCACGGCCGACTCGCTGCTCGCCCTCGCGCTCCCCCTCGTCGCCGCGACCACGGCTGACGAAGAAGACCGGGTCCGCGCGGCCTACGCGGACTCTCGGCTCCGGCTCGGCGACCGGGTGCGAGCGGCCGAGCTGTTCCGGATCGTCGCCGACGCCCGCCCCCCGATCGACTCGCTGGGCGTGCGGGTGCGGGCCGGCTTGCTCGCGGCCCTCGACCCCGGCGCGGAGTCCGAGTCGGTCGCCGGCGAGCTCGTTCACGCCGCCGGCGCAGTCGGGCACCCGGGGGTGGCCGCCGACGCCCGACTCGGTCTCGGGCTCTACTACGTTTGGACTCTGGAGCAACCGGCCGATGGCATCGGCCCAGCCCGTCGTGCGCGGGCGGCCCTCGTGTCGCTTCGCGGCCCGGACCACCGCTCGACCCGGATCGCAACGGCGACGCTGGCGAAGGGGCTCAGCATGACGGGCGAGACCGGCCGGGCGCTGGACTTGTACCGAGACCTGATCGCCTCGACTCGGCGGGTCCACGGCGCGGGGAGTCGGGACGAGGCCTACGCCCAGATTACGCTCGCCGACGCTCTTCGCGAGGCCGGCCGTCTGGCGGAGTCGGCCGAGGCCTACGACCTCGGGCTGACCCTCGCCCACCGGCACCTCCCCGACGACCACCCCGATCTGGGGTGGTGGTACCAGTCGCTGGCGGGGGTCCGTAACCGCCTCGGCGATCACGCCGTCGCAGAGGCCCACGCCCTCCGAGCGCGAGAGGTGGCCCGGGCCACCGGCTCCGAGCCGATGACCGCTCGCGCGCTCGGTCAGCTGGGTCTTGCGCTCCTGGGACAGAACCGGCTCGACGTCGGGCGGAGGACGCTGGAGGAGGCCGCGGGTCTGTTGGGGCGGCCCACGGGCATGGGGGCCTCATACGACCGGGACCACGCGGAGGTGCTCAGGCGCGTGCGGGCTGTCCTCCGGTAGGGAACCGGCGCGGTGCGGATCGACGCGAGCCAACATGACGGTTCGTCCGGCGGCGCTGGGGCGAGGCATCCCGGCGGCGGGGGGAACGCCACGGCCGTGTTCGAGAGCCCCCGACGCCGTCCCGGCCCTCCCCGCCTCGGTCGCTCTGCGGCGCTGCCGCGGCGGGGCGGGTCGATCCGCGGCCGCCCCCGAGGCGGCCGGGCGGGCGGT
>JAAXJP010000205.1 GCA_012269805.1 Rubrivirga sp. | reverse complement strand
GGTGACGGATCACTAGATGGAGTGACCGGCCTTGCCGCTGAATCTAGGTTAGGCAGATTCCCCTACCGCATGGCTCGTAATCCGAACTGGACGAAAGACGAGGTCATCCTAGCGTTAGACCTCTACATGCGTGAGGGACGGCAGCAACTGGACTCAGGCCACCCTAAGGTTCAGGAGCTGAGCCGTCTGCTGAACACCCTACCGATTCACCCGCCCGAATTACGCGAGGCTGAGTTTCGGAACCCCGCTGGGGTTTCGATGAAGCTGGGCAACTTCCTCGCTGTCGATCCAGCTTACGATGGCGCAGGCTTGTCCCGAGGCAGCCGACTCGAAAAGGAGGTTTGGGACGAGCTTGCGAGCGAGCCGTATCGGCTCCATGCGGTAGCGGAGTCGATCCGTGCGAATCGGGTGTCAGCCGAACCGCCCGAGCCGTACCAAACGCCTGAGGACGAGGAGTTTCCGGAAGGTCGAATTCTCACTCGCATCCACAAGCAGCGCGAGCGGAATCGTTCTGCCGTGAGACGGAAGAAGGAGCGGGTACTGTCCGAGACAGGGCGACTGAAATGCGAAGCGTGTGGCTTCGACTTCCGAGCATTCTATGGGAGCTTGGGTGATGGTTTTGCAGAGTGCCACCACACCGTCCCCGTTGCTGATCTGAGAGAGGGACAGCGCACGAAGTTGAGCGATCTCGCCATCGTGTGTGCCAACTGCCATCGTATGCTTCACCGCAGTCGGCCTCTCATGTCGGTGGTCGAACTCGGCGACCTACTCCGTCGCCACAAGGAATCTGTCTAACCCGCGGCTGCACGCCGACGAAGGGCGTGAGCGCCCTCGCGTTGTAAGGGCGTCGGCGTATCCTGCGCTCCGAACCACCGCCAGCGGTCGCCGCCCTTCGTGGGTGAGCCGCAAACTGTTCTACCGCGCCTCATCCTCCATGACATCCTATGAGTGACCTGCTGCTGTCCCTTGGCTCCGGCGTCATCTCCGGGCTTGTGGCGAGCGGCCTACTCCTATTCTTTTCGGCCTATTGGAGCAGCGCCATCGTGCCCTGGTACGAGGAGCGGATCTACAAAGACGCGAAGATCGAAGGCAAGTGGCGTGGCACGATATCCATGACCGACGGCGGCCAATCCGACTACATCTTGGAAATATCGAGAAAGGGGCATGACGTATTGGGCACGATCACTGGTGTCGATAGCGGCGAGTCGTACCGGATGAAGGGCGAGTTCCGGAATATGCTCCTGACGTTCGAGTACGAGTCGGCGAACCCGAACTCCATCGACAGGGGTTGCTTCACGATGGTCCTTGTCAACAACGGCAAGAACTTCAAGGGCTGCGGCTCCTTCTACTTCCCCCCGACCCATCAGGTCGAAAAGGCAGACATCGAGTACGCCCGTGCCTGACTCCATTTCTCATTCCCAGTCTCCCATACCGCCTCCATGAACGACCAGGACCCTGAACTCCAAGCGATCCGAGACGCCGTCTCCCTGTACGCCGACGGCATTCACAGCGGGGACATCGCCATGCTCCGTGAGGCGTTCCACCCCGACGCCATGATGTACGGCGCCAACTCCAAAGCCGGAGCCGTGACGATCACGCCCATCGAGGGGCTGTTCGACTACGTGGCGGCCCACGAGGCCCCAACGGTCTCGGGCGAACCGCACGAGTGCACGGTCGTCGACATTCGCCGCTCGGGTGACGCGGCGCTCGCTGAAGTGGCGGAGCGCTCGCTCTACGGTGTGGACTACCTCAACTACCTCCAACTCCTCAAGATCGAAGGGACGTGGCGGATCGTCTGCAAGTCGTTCGACGCGAAGTAGGGGCACCTCTAGATCGCTTCCCCGTCGCGCTTTTGCTGCGCGGTAGAACCCGTGGCTGCAGGCCGACGTGCCGCTCCTCGTCATGCGGCTGAGCCACAAACTGTTCATCGCCGCCCGTAGCTTCGGCGCATGACCGCGCCCGAGACCCCGACCCCGCCCGCCTCGGGCCCGAGGCGGTGGGACTGGCGGCGCGGGGCGACGTGGTTCGGCGCCGAGTTCCTGGTCGTCGTCACCGGCGTCCTCGTCGCGCTCGGCGTCGGCGCGTGGTGGCAGGGGCGCCAGGACGCCGAGACCGAGCGGGCCTACCTCCGCCAGCTCGCCGCCGACCTCCGCGAGACGGAGGCCGCCGCGACCCAGGCCGACGCCTACCTCCGCCCGGTGGACCGCGCCGGGAGCCTCCTCTGGCTCGCCTTCTACGAGGCCCCGCCGCCGCCGCGCGACTCGCTCCTCGCCTGGGCCGAGCGCTCGCTCTGGACCTCGTCGGTTCGCCCCGTCCTCGGCACCGCCGAGGCGCTCGTGGCCACCGGCGACCTCGCCCTCATCCGCGACGACTCGCTCCGCACGGCCGTCACGGCCTACCTCGAGACCACGCGCGGCCGGCTCTACGACCACGAGCAGTTCGACCGCGTCTGGGCCGGCGCCGAGCGCCGGATGCGCCGCCACATCGACCCGACCGAGAGCGCGCTGACGCTCTACCAGCCCGCCGTGCTCGACACGTTCCTCACCCAGATGGGCGTCCCTGAGGCCGACCTCGCCGGACTCGACGTCCCGTTCCCGTTCGACGCCGCCGCGTTCCTGGGCGACGGGGAGGCGCTGCAGGACGCCTTCGAGCTGGCCAACGCCAAGCGCAATCTGTTCACCGTCCGCCGCGCGATGCGGGACGACGCCCGCCGCCTCCGGCAGCGCGTCGAGGCCGAACTGGCGGACTAGGTCGGCCGGTCAGACCATCCCGATCCGCTTGCGCCAGACCCACTCGACGGTCAGCAGCGCGAGGGCCACGGCGAGGAGCCACCAGACGTCGAGGAGCGGCGTCTCGTCCTCGCGCACGAGCGGGCGGTCTTCGAGGGCGCCCGCCTCGCGGAGGCCGCGGACGAACCGCCCGAGCGAGTCGAGCCCGACGACGGCGCCGCCGGAGCGGAGCGCGACCTGCC
>JAAXJP010000105.1 GCA_012269805.1 Rubrivirga sp. | reverse complement strand
GTCCCGACGTCGGTCTTGCGGCAGACGCCCTGCCCGTTGCACGCCTCGACGGCCGCGACGAACCCGACGGCGCGGCCCGTCGCGTCGGGGAACGCGAGGGCCGTCGGCACCGGGCGCGGGTGGTAGTCGGGGCCCATCCGGAGGGCCTCCGTGAGCGGCGGGACCTCGACGATCTTGCCCGGGTTGAGCCGGCCCTCGGGGTCGAACGCCCGCTTCGTGGCCTGGTACGCCGCGTAGAGGGCCGGCGTGTAGAAGTCTTCGGCGAGCGCCCCGCGCGCCCGGCCGTCGCCGTGCTCCGAGGCGATGACGCCGCCGTACTTCTTGGCCAGCCGAGCCGAGGCCCGCGCGACGCGGTCCATCTTTTCGACCTCCACCCGCTGCTTGAGGTCGAAGAACGGGCGGACGTGGAGGCAGCCCGCGCTCGCGTGGGCGTAGACGACGGCCTCGACGGCGTCCTCGGCCATGGCCTCCTCGAGCTCGCGGATGTAGGCCGGGAGGTGCTCGACCGGCACGGCCGCGTCCTCGATGATGGCCGCGGCCTGGACCGGGAGCCGCGCGCTCATCGCCAGCCCGAGCCCGACCTTCCGGACCGCGTAGACGTCGGCCATCCGCGCCTCCTCGACCAGCTCCGTGATCACGGCGCCCGGCCCGAGGTGCCGCCCGAGGCGGGCGAGGCCGTCCTCGCACTCGGCCAGCGTCGCCCCGCTGTACTCGACGATGAGGAGCGCGGCCGGGATCTCGCCGTGCGGCCCGCGCTGCACGAAGTGGAGCTTCGGCGCGTACTCGGTCACGTCGTAGGCCCGCTCGAGCGCGATCCGGTCGAACATCTCGACGGCCGTCGGGCCCGTCTCCAGGATGCCCTCGACGGCCTCGAGGCACCCCATCCGCGTGTCGAAGTGGACGACGCCGAGCGCCGCGTGGGCCGGGCGGTCGACGAGGCCGAGCGTGATCTCGGTCGCCACGCCGAGCGTGCCCTCGGAGCCCGCGAGGAGGTGGGCAAGGTTGCGGGTCCCGTCCCACGCGCGCCCCGGCCCGCGGTCGACCTCCGGGGCCTCCAGCAGCCGCTCCAGCCGGTAGCCGCCCGCGCGGCGCCACCACCGCGGCGTGTCGGTCCGGATCGCGTGCTCGTGGACCTTCAGGAGCGCCTCGACGCGCCGGTAGATCTCGCCTTCCGTTCCGCCGAGCTTCGTCTTGCCGATCCAGGCCGCGTCATCGAGCGCGCCGAGCGTGACCGGCGTCCCGTCGTGGAGGAGCGCCCGCGCCGACTCGGTCCAGTCGACGACCGAGCCGTACTGGATGGAGTGCGTGCCCGTCGCGTTGGTCCCGAGCATCCCGCCGAGCGTGGCCCGGTTCGAGGACGCCGGGTCCGGCCCGACCATCAGCCCGTGCGGGCGGAGCGCGCGGTTGAGGTCGTCGAGGACGACGCCCGGCTGGACCGTGGCCCTCCGCGCCTCGGCGTCGACATGGACGATCTCGCGGAGGTGCTTCGTGGTGTCGACCACGAGGCCGCCGGAGACGGCCGAGCCGGCAAGGCTCGACCCCGCCCCGCGCGCGACGATGGGCACGCCGTAGCGGACGGCCTCTTCGAGCGCCGCCTGGACGTCGTCGGCGTGCTTCGGGATGAGGACGCCGAGCGGGGGCTCGCGGTAGAGCGACGCGTCGGTGGCGTAGAGGGCCTTCGAGAGCGCGTCGAGGCGGAGGTCGCCGGCGATCCAGGGGCGGACGGCGGCGGCGAACTCGTCGAGGCGGGCCGATTCGATCTGCATGCCGCATGGTACCCCGTGCGAACGGCGGCGGCTCCGCGCTTTCGGCACCGGGCAGACCCCGGGTCACGATTCCGTGACTTGTCCACCCTCCGTTTGTCCTCGTATCTCTGCCCTCATCCGCCACCCGACCCGCGACGCGACCGACAGAGGCTACCCCTTCTCATTCACCCGCCTCTCCATGCGGCCCCTCCGCCTCTGCACGCTCGCCCTCGTCCTCGCCGTCGCCGGCTGCGACTCGTCCGGCCCGGTCGACCCGCCCGCCGAGGCGCCCGTCCTCCCACTTGCCGTCGGGACGGAGTGGACGCTCGCCCGGACGTACACCGTCCGGTACGATGACGCGGGAATGCCCTCCGACACGACGTTCGTCGGCCCGGGAGGTCTCCCAGAGCATATCGCCACTCTAACTGTGTCGCGGGATACGCTCATCGACGGGGAGACTTGGTTTCAAATCAATTCGACGCCCATCTCGTTCACTCACTGCGTGTTCGGAGAGGGAATATGGTTTACGAACCGAGAGGACGGTCTCTACCGATGGGGTGGGACGGTGTTCGAGCCGGAGCTCGCCTATGGGACTGGGCTAACTCCCAGCGACGTGTTCTTCGACACGGACGCCGTCGAGGCCCGCTACGTCGGCAACGGGCCCGTTCAACTGACATCAGGCGCGACCACGACGGCACGTGAGTACAGTCGTCTCTGGAAGCGATTCGAGCTCAACCACCAAGTTAGAGGTCCCATCTCGCCTCAAGCGGCGACCTACGACGCTCTCTCCTCCGAGTTCGGCCCAATCGCTCTCGAAATCCTCTACGTGTCGTATTCAGACGAGGCAGAAGACGAATTCCAGCCGCGGGTCGTGGCTCACTATGAGCAGGTGCCGGAACCGGCCACCGCGGAGGCGCGCGCCTCGGTGACGGTGTCGGACGAGGGGATCGCCGTCCGCTGAGGGGCCCCTCCCCTCATTCGGGGAGGCGGAGGAGAGACGGAGCGCCTAGACTCCCGTTCCCCCTCCGCCTCCGCTCATGACTCGTTGCTTCGCCCTGGCCGCGCTCGCGGCCGTCCTTCTGGTCGCGCCCGCCCGCGCCCAGGTCTCGTTCACCTTCGACGACCTCTACGGGATCAAAACATCCGGTGAGAAGGTCACGACGCAGACGTTCGGGACAGCCACCAAAGACGACGTACCTGACGCCGACCGCGCGTAGATCGAGGCGG
>JAAXJP010000585.1 GCA_012269805.1 Rubrivirga sp. | reverse complement strand
CGTTGCGTCCATCCCCGTACACCGGAATCGGCGCTCCCGCCGCTGCGCGCAGCACGACGACTGGGAGCAGCTTCGCGTGGAACTGCCAGGGGCCGTAGTTGTTGGAGCAGTTGGTGATCGTGACCGGGAGCCCGTACGTCCGGGCGTAGGCGCGGACGAGGTGGTCCGACCCCGCCTTCGAGGCCGAGTACGGCGACGACGGCGCGTAGGGCGTCCGTTCGGAGAACGCGGGGTCGTCGGGGCCGAGGTCGCCGTACACCTCGTCGGTCGAGACGTGGTGGAACCGGACGCCCCCGGCTTCACGACAGGCGTCCAAGAGGACCTGGGTGCCCAACACGTTCGTCTCGACGAAGGCCGCGGGCCCGGAGATGGACCGGTCCACGTGGGACTCGGCCGCGAGGTGGACGACGAGACCGATCCCATGCCCGTCCAGCACCTGACGGACGAGCGCTCCGTCCCGGATGTCGCCCTCGACGAACGTATGGCGGTCGGGCAGGCCGCGGAGGTTCGCCAAGGACCCGGCGTACGTGAGGGCGTCGAGCGTGACGACCGAGGCATCGGGCCGGCGCTCCAGCGCCGACCGGACAAAAGCCGAGCCGATGAACCCGGCGCCGCCTGTGACCAGGACTCCAGTCCGATCGGACATGCTTAGTCGCCGGAGATGACGAACCGATAGAGTTGGACTGCCGCGATCACGCCGGACGTGACGACGCCGGCCGCGGTCAGGTAGTCCCGCGTGCTCCAGCCCGGGTCCAGACGGGTCTCGACCTCCAGGACGTCCCCGTCCATGAGAGCGGGCGCGGAACCAGTCAGGAACGACTGGAGCGTCCCGCGGTAGTCGGGCTCCCCCTCCCCGCCGGTGCGGTAGATCAGGACGGTCGTCGTCCGCTCGACGCCCGCCTCGAGCGGGTCGAGGCGAGGGCCGCCGGCCAGTGCGAGGGCGTCACGGGACGTGAATGTCGGCCCGACCTCGTATGTCCCGGGCCGGAGCACGGCCCCGATCACGGCCACGCGGGCCACGCCCTCCGCCTCCACCGCGATGACGTCGCCGTATCGGATGTCGGGCGCCGATGGGTCGGCCACGAACTGCTCGACGGGTGCCTCGTACACCGGGTCCGTTTGGCCGGGGCGGAACAACCGGAGCATCAGCTGCGGCTCCCCCTCGAGCGGGGTCCGCTCGCTCGACACGCCCGCCATGCTGAGGACGCCACCCAAGTCGAAGTCCGGGCCGACGTCGTACACGCCGGGCCGGAGCACGCGGCCCCACACATAGACTCGGGTCACGGGCTGCCCGGGGAGCGCGTTGTAGAAGTAGCCGCCCGGCGTGGCCTCGCGGCCTTCGAGAAGCCCCAACACGCCCCGCTCGCCGGTCGGCTGGGCCGAGGCGACGGCCGAGGCGGCCAGGAAGGCGAGGACGGCGAGACGGCGCATGACGCAGGCGCGACGGCCGCGTGGGCGACCGGGGGTGGGGGGACGAAGATGGGGGCCGGCGCTACGCCTCGGCGGCCTGGCTGCTGCCGTAGCCGTAGCTGCTGCCGTACCGGTAGGCGTACTTGTACCGGTACCCGTAGGCCTGGCGGACATCGAACGCGTTCAGCACGAGGCCGCTCGGCTTCGTGCCGACGTCGGCGAGGGCGGTCATGGCCGACTGGAGCTCGAAGTCTTTGGTCTCCCCAGCCCGCGCGATCACGAGCGTCGCGTCGCATTGCGTGGAGAGGAGCACCGCGTCGGTGGCCGCCAGGATCGGGGGCGCGTCGAAGATGATAATGTCGAACTTGGCCCGCATGTCCTCGATCAGCTCCCGCATCCGCCGTGAGCCCACGAGCTCCGACGGGTTCGGGGCGAGCGACCCCGCCGGTAGCACGTAGAGGTCGTCGGCGACCTGCTCGAGCGCGTCGGGTGCGAGCCCTTCGTCCGTGAACAGCTCTTGGACCAAGCCAGGCTCCCGAGGAAGGCCCAGTTTCTTGTGGACCGTCGGGCGGCGGAGGTCGGCGTCGACGAGGAGCACCCGGCGACCGGCCTGGGCGAACACGACGGCAAGGTTCGAGGACGTGACCGACTTGCCCTCCCCCGGGTTCGAGCTCGTCACGAGGATCGTCTGGACGACGACGTCGGGCCGGCTGAACTGGATGTTGGTCCGGAGCGCGCGGTAGGCTTCGCTGGCCGTCGCCATCGGGTTGAGCAACGAGACGACGTGCGTGTCGACCATCCGGCCGTTGACCTCGGCCGCCTCGGCCCCGCTGTACTCCTCCTTGACGAGGGCGTCGGTGCTCGGGACCGTCCCGATGACGGGGTACCCCAACTTCCCGAGGTCGTCGGGCGTGTGGATCCGATGGTCAAGCTTGACCCGGCCGATGGCGAGCAGCGCACCGAAGACCAGGCCGCAAAGGAGGGCGAGGGCCGTGTTGCGGACGCGGAGCGGCGAAAACGCGCGCGACGGCGGGAATGCCGGGCGGATCACGCGGGCGTAACCCAACTGCGACTGCTCGGCGACGCGGGCCTGCTGGAGGTTCTGCTCGAGGGCGCCGTAGAGCGTCTCCGCGGCGCGCCGGTCGCGCTCGAGCTGCGCCAACTCGATCGACTGCTCCGGCACGCTCGAGAGCTCGCCCTCGTACTGCCCCAGGCGAGCGCCAACTTGCCGGACCTCGGCCTCCAGACCGCGCACGGCGACGCGGGCGGCCGAGATCTGCGAGCGGAGCTCCGCCGCGCGGGCGAAGCCGGACGACTGGTCGTTCGGCCCGGTGCTCGATGCGAGCGACTGCTGCGAGAGCTCACGCGCGATCCGGTCCTGCTCGGTCTCCGCGCGCTCGAGCTCGCTGCGGAGCCGCGCGATGTTGGCCGGCGGGTTGGGGTTGGTGCGGAGCGCCGGATTCTGGCTGTAGAACGTCTCGAGCTCACCGCTGAGCCTCTGGATCTGCTCGCGGACCGTGACGAGTTGGCCGTCGAGGTTGGAGGAGCGCCGGTCGCCGAGCTGGC
>JAAXJP010000415.1 GCA_012269805.1 Rubrivirga sp. | reverse complement strand
GGGATCGCCACCGAGCACGCCCCCGTCGCCGACTCCGCGCTGGCGGTTCTCACGGCCGCCGCCTCGGCCTACCGCGCGTGCCTCTGGGACGCCCACGACGCCCGCAACCGCGCGCGCATCGGGGGCCTCCTCCGCCTCGTCGTCGCGCACGGCCAGATGCTCCGGCACTACCTCGAGCAGGTCTACCGGGACGACTGGCCGGCTGGCATCGCGGTCGACGTGGCGTCGTACGCGGCGTTCGCGAACACGACCTCGGGGCGAGGAGAGGAGCCCCACGTGATGCTGTCGAGCACGCACCCGACCCTCCAGGGGTGGAGCGGGCTGGAGATCCTGTTCCACGAAGGGAGCCACGTCATGTTCGGGCCCGGTAACGGGGCGGTGGCCCGCGTGCTCGACGAGGCCAGCGAGAAGGCCGGGGTCGAGCAGCCGTGGGACCTGTGGCACGCGGTCTCCTTCCACACCTCTGGCCGGATCGTCGAGGAGATGGCCGCGGCCGCAGGCGACGACTACACCGCCTACTACGTCCGTCGGGGCATCTTCCCCGAGGTCGCCCCGATCCTGGAGGCGCACTGGACGCCCTACCTCTACCGCGACGCCACGATGGAGGAGGCCGCGTTGGCCGTCCTGAGCGCCCTCGGCTCCGAACCAAACCGGTAGGCTCCGACGAGATGGGAGTCGGTGGACGTGCCCAGGGTCCGCGCCGCGTTCACCCTGTCAGCAGCACCTTGCCCCAGCGGCCGTGCGAGGTCGCGGCCCGGACCGCCTCGGCGGCGTCGCCGAGGTCGAAGGAGCCGGCGACGGGGAGCGTGATCGCGCCCTCGACGACGAGGGCCGCCAGCGACGAGAGCGCGTCGCGGATCGCGGACGGTTTCGTGCGCGAGGCCCACTGCGTCCGCCACAGGCCGCGCACGCGGACGTCGCGGTAGATCAGCGCGGCCGGCGACACGGGCAGCGGCTCGCCGCTCAGCGCGCCGTAGATGACGTGCGTCCCGCCCTCCATCAACGCCGAGGTCGCCAGCGCGCCCGTCGCGCCCGCGACCGGGTCGAACACGGCCTTGGCGCCGCGCTCGCCGACGGCGTCGCGCAGCGCGGCCCGCGTCGCGTTCGTGTTCTCGTCGGCCACCACGACCCGGACGCCGATTGCCTCGAGGGGCTCGCGGTAGCTCTCGCGGCGGACGATCGCGACCGGGTGGGCGCCGCGGCGGACCGCTAGCTGGGCGGCGACGCGGGCCACGGCGCTGGCGCCGGCCGTCTGCACGAGCACGTCGCCGGCGTGGAGCGCGACGGCGTCGTGGAGGAGCCACGCCGTGAGCGGGTTGACGAACAGCTGGGCGGCCGCCTCGTCCGAGAGCGTGTCCGGCACGGGGACCGCCTGGTCAGCCGGGAGGACGACCCACTCCTGCCACGTCGGCGCCTCGCCGAGCTTGACCACGCGCTGCCCGAGGCGGCCCGCCTCGACGCCCTCGCCCACCGCGTCGATCAGGCCGACGCCCTCGTTCCCGCCGATGGCCGGGAGGTCTCGGGAGCGGCCGTACGTCCCGCGCACCATCGACAGGTCGGCCGGGTTGACGGAGCGGTGGGTGAGGCGGACGCGGACCTCGCCGAGCCCCGGCTCGGGCGTCGGGACGTCGTCGAGCTGGAGAGCTTCGGCGGGCGGGCCGTGGCGGTGGAAGCGGAGAGCGCGCATCGGAGGGCGGAGTGTGGGAGTCGGGAGTGGGGGGACCTTGCGTTCATGGAGATCGCCACTCCCATATCCCCATACGCATTCAGTTCAGGCGGTACCGCTCGTCGGACGGTGGGGCCGCGGGCGCCGTTCGGCGGTGCGTCCACACGGCAACGGCCTGCGTGAGCGCGGCGCCGACGAGGATCGCGACGGGCCCACCGACGAACATCAGCCCGAGGAGGGTGCCATAGCCGTGGGCGGCCGAGTCGCCGAGGTCGTCGGCCGTGGCGATGATCGCGACGAGGGCGACGCCGGCCACGATCCCGCCGAGGGCCGCGCCGGGCAGCGCCCACCACACCCGGCGCCCCGACCGCTTCGCCAGCTTGCCTGACACGAACCCGAAGAAGCCGACGACGACGAGCGCCGTTAAGACGCCCGCGACCCGGAGCGGGACGCGGAGGGCGGGCTCGGGGGCGCGGACCGAGACGGCCAGCACGTCGCCCGGGACGCCGCGGAAGCGGCCCTCCAGCCGGCCGCCCGCACGCCGGAGCGGGAGCGACGCGGCAGCCTCCCACGCCTCGGGAACGAGCACGGCCACGTCGAGCTGGCCGAAGCCGTCCCACAGCCGGGCGGGGGCGAGGCTGTAGGCGAGCTGCCAGACGCGGTTCGGGTGGTCGCCCGCGTCGTACGACCCGAGGCGGACGCGGTACCGCACGCGGACGGTGTGCTGGCCGGTCGGGATCGGCGCCCTGAACCGGAGGCCGGTTGGCGTGCCGAACTCGGCGTCGGCCTCATAGGGGAGGGCGTCGCCGCCCAGCGCTGGCGTGCTCGTCGCGATCGTCCACAGCGGCGGGACCCGCAGGGCGTCGACTCGGCGGACGGCGACCGGCTGCTCGTCGACCCAGACCTCGGCCCCGTCGACGCCCTCGCCGAGGGCGACGAAGTCGAGCGGGACGACGCGGCCCTCGCCCGTGTTGACGATCCGGTACGTGGCCTCGATGATCGCGAACGGCCGGCCTCGGTCGAGGGGGCGGAAGTCGAGCGTGAGGCCCTCGCGGGCCACGCGGAGACCGTCGAGCGCGGCGGCGGGCTCGCCGGCCGGCGTCCCGGGCTGGACCGGGTTCGCCATGTTAGCCCACGCCGGGGCCGCGAGCGCGGTGAGCAGGAAGAGGGGGAGGAGGCGCATCTCGCAAAGATCCGGCGGCGGCGCTCCAGATGCCGGCCCCGCCGGCCTGACTGCGGCGACCGGGCGGGTCGGTGCCGGGGCGGGGGAGGTCAGCGGCGGCGCTTGGCGCGGGCGGTGGGCGTGGCGTCGAGCG
>JAAXJP010000194.1:2555-2984 GCA_012269805.1 Rubrivirga sp. | reverse complement strand
GGGTCGAGGCTGCGCCCGGCGGCCGACGCCGTCTGACCGTCCGCTCCCGACTGTTCGCGCCGACGTTCGCCCGCCAGGTCCTCGTCCTCGGCGCCAACGCGACCGTGACGCAGCAGCAGCCCGGCCTCGACGGGCTCGTCGACGAGGGGGACCTCGTCCGCCTCGGCGGCGCGACGTCGTTCCGCGGCTACAACGAGGACGCCTTTCTCGCGCGCTCGTACGTGCGCGGTCTCGCCGAGTACCGGCTCGTCCTCGACGACGTCTCCTTCGCGTTCGCGTTCGCCGACGCGGGCGGCTTCGACCGCCCGGCCGCGCCGGGGCTGGCGGCTGAGCGGCGCGCCCTCGTCGGCTACGGGGCCGGGCTTCGTCTGGTGACCGGCCTCGGCGTGGCGACGGTGACCTACGCACTCAACCCGGACAGTGGGGCGT
>JAAXJP010000194.1:0-2545 GCA_012269805.1 Rubrivirga sp. | reverse complement strand
TCGTGGACGAGGGCCGTCGTGTTGAGGGTATGGGCGCGCCGCTCGCCGCGGAGCTGGCGGCTGGCGATTGCCCGGAGCGCGGCGAGCACCTGGGGCAGGAGCTCGTCGAAGGCCCCCTCCCGGCCGGAGCCGATCTCGCGGAGCAACTGTGTGACGGTCGCGGGGGCCATGGCGGGGCGGCAGAGGGTCCTCTACGCAACGTTAAGGCGCTGGAGTCATTCGCACACATACAAGCGAGTGGAGTGGCGGGGCTCCGTCTGGCGACCGGCCTCGGCGTGGCGACGGTGACCTACGCACTCAACCCGGACATTGGGCCGTCGCGGGGGAAGGTCCACGTCGGGCTGCAGGTCGGCCTGTGACCGGCTCCGCCTCGGGGCCGAGGCGGGCGGGGTCAGACGCTGTCCTGGAGCTGGTCGACGCCGGCTTTCGCGGCGCAGTGGTCGCAGCAGAAGATCCGCTCGCCGGCCTCCAGGCCGTGGCCCAGGATCCGGACGCCGCAGACCTCGCACGTCGGCGCGATCCGCTGGGTGGCGCACTCGACCGAGTCGAACGTGAGCGTTTCGCCGGAGTGGAGCGTCACGGTGAACGCTTTGTCGTAGTCGTTGCCGCAGGTGTCGCAGGTCGCCATGAGAACGAGGGGATAGGAGGGAGGGGACGGGCTGAACGGCTGAGCGGTCTGCCGGTTCGAGCCGCTAGCTTGCCCCATGGCCGACCCCACTGCCCGCGTCCTCGCCGTCCAGCGCCTCCTCCGCGTCGAAACCGACGGCGCCCACGTCGCCCGCCTCGCCGACGGCGCGCACCCGCCCGAGGTCTCCCGCCGCGCCGTCGACTACGTGTCGGGCGTCACCCGCCAGAAACGCTGGCTGGACTTTCTGATCGGCGAGTTTTACCGGGGGGCGGTCCAGGACCTCGACCCCGAGCTCCGGCAGATCCTGCGCATCGGCGCCTATGAGCTGATCGAGAAGGAGGTCGCGCCGCACGCGGCGGTCAACGAGGCCGTCGAGACGGCCAAGGCCCTCCTCCACCGCGGCGCCGCCGGGCTGACGAACGGCGTCCTCCGCGCCCTCGACCGCGCCCACCGCGCCGGGACGTTGCCCGAACCCGACACCGGCGACCTCGCCGCCGACCTCGCCGTCCGGTACTCCCACCCGACGTGGCCCGTCCGCCGCTGGCTCGAGCGCTGGGGCGAGGACGCCACCCGGGCGTTCCTCGGTGCGAGCAATGAGCCCGGCCGGTTCACCGTCCGCGTCACCGGCGGCGCCGACGTCACGCCGGGGGTGATCCGCCGCCTGGCCGACCTCGGCGTCGAGGCGGAGGCCTCCGAGTGGGCCGACGACTTCCTCCGCGTCGACCGGCTCCAGCCCATCCTCCGGTCCGACCTGCTGGACGAGGGCACGGTCGCCGTGCAGGACGTCGCGGCGGGGCTCGTCGTTCACGTGCTCGACCCGCAGCCCGGCGAGCGGGTGCTCGATGCGGCGGCCGCGCCGGGGGGCAAGACCGTGTACGCCGCGCTGCGGATGGGGGACGAGGGCGAGGTGATCGGTCTCGACGTGAGCGAGGCAAAGGTCGGGCTGATCGCGGGCGCCGCGCGGCGCCATCGCCTCTCCATCGTCCGCCCCGTCAAGGCCGACCTGACGACGTGGGAGGAGGACGAGGAGTTCGACCGCGTGCTCCTCGACGCGCCGTGCTCCGGGTCCGGCGTCCTCGCCAAGCGGGCGGATCTCCGCTGGCGGCGGAGCCCGGAAGGGGTGGCCGAGCTCGCCGCGCTCCAAGACGCCCTGCTCGACGCGGCCGCCGGGCACGTCCGCCCCGGCGGGCTGCTGGTCTACTCGACGTGCTCCGTCGAGGCCGAGGAGAACGACGACCGCGTCGCGGCTTTTCTGGACCGGCGCAACGACTTCCACCTCGAGCCCGTCGAGGCCCTCGTGCCCGACGCCCTCATCGACGGGGCCGTGTACCGCGCGCTGCCCCACGTCCACGGGACCGATGGGGCCTTCGCCGCCCGCCTCCGCCGATCCCCCGCGTCATGACCGACCTCAAGACTCCTTTCCTCGAATCCCAAGAGCGACTCCACGCCCTCCTCGACGGGCTGTCGAACGAGGCCTTCAACGCGAAGCCGAGCGAGGACAGTTGGTCGGCGGGGGAGTGCGTGGTGCATCTCAACACCATCGCGAAGGGCTACCTGCCCGCGATGGAGGCCGCCGTCGACGACCCCGGGGCCCCGCGCGGCGAGGGGCCGTTCCGCTACGGCTGGGTCAGTCGGATGTTTATCCGCTCGCTCCGGCCCGGCTCGCGGCCCCTCCCGACGGCCCCCGCCATGAAGCCGCCCGCCGCCGAGGGCCTCCGGTCCGACATCGACCGCGCCCGCGCCGTCGACCGGTTCGACGCTGACATCGACCGGTACCTCGCCCTCATCGATGCCGCCGAGGGGCTCGACCTCGCCCGCATCCGGATCCCGTCGCCGTTTCTCCCCCTCATGCGGCTGCCGGTCGGGGCGTTCCTGGAGGCGCTCGGGCAGCACAGCCTCCGGCACGTGCTCCAGGCC
>JAAXJP010000570.1 GCA_012269805.1 Rubrivirga sp. | reverse complement strand
TCCCGGGACCGCTCGGCCCCCGACGCCCTCCCCCTCTCCGACGCCCCGCCGGTCGCGGGCGGGGAGGCAATCCCGGCGGCGGCCCTCGTCGACTCTCTCCAGGCCGTGTTCGACGTGATCGCTGTGAGGGGTACCTCCACAACCCGATCCCGGGCGGGGCCCTGATGTGGCCCACCGCTGTTACAGCGGAGCTGAACCAGACGGACTCCGACCTCCCGTACGTCAGCTGCATCCCCCCCACCCACCGTCTGACACGGCCGGGGCGACGACGCCAGTCGTGCTCCGGGGCTGCCTCGGGGGTCTGTACGGTGACCAGCACCGCCTCGACGACTGCGAGATCGCCGTCGGCGCCAGCGACGGCGAGCCTGTTGGCGACGTGATCGGCCGGGTCCGCCGGCGGCGGGACCGCGTTGCGACGGTCCCGGGCACGCTCGAGCGGTCGTCCCAGGGGCGGGGCGACCGGCCGGCGTGGCTCCACGTGGCCGACGGGGGCGCCCTTGTTATTCGCTCCGGCCCCAACATCGACCCCGACGCGATCGGGGCCTGCGCCCCAGCGCCGGCCGTGAGCGTCCGTGGGCGCGTCGCGCCGAGCCTTGGGTGGTCGGGCCACGTCAAGCACGACCGAGTCGACCTCGAGTCCTGCGAGGTCGTCGGCTGATCCCACGGCGGCTTCGGGGCGGCGGTCGGAGTCGACCGCCGGCCCCGCCTGCATCAGCCCTCCGCGACCTCGGCCCACACGACGTCGAGCCAGTAGGGCAGCGTGCGGTCGCCGCCGAGGAGCTCGGCCGTGACGAGGTGGTCGCCGACCCGGGCGACGGAGCGGTCCCCGGACAGCTTCCCCTCGACGCCGGCGTTGCCGATGCGGTTGGCGTCCGCCAGGTCGGCGACCCCGGCGTCGTAGGCGGCTTGGTCGAAGTCGGCGACCGTGACGGTGGCGATGTCGGTGCCGTCGAGGGCGAGGGTGCAGGCGCCGTCGGGCCCGGCGGCCGTCGTCGGCGTTCCGCCGAGGCGGGAGGCGAGCGCCGCGGGGTCGACGTAGGCGCAGGACCCAGGGTCGGCCGCTGCCGAGGGGGTGGCCGCGTCGGCGGTGTCGCCTCCGCCGCACGCGATGAGGAGGGGGGCGAGGAAGATGGTGGTCAGAGAGACGACGAGTGGGCGTGTCATGGAGTACCTCGGGGGTTCTTCTGAAGGGATCCGTTCTGCGGTGGGCATGGGACCACCGGAGGAGGGGGACCTACCGGCGGAGGATGGTCGCGGCGCTGGCGGGGGGCGGGTCGAGCGCGTCGAGCCACGCCCGCGCGCGGGCGTCGCCGCGGACATGGGCGTCGAGGAACCCGACGACGGCGTCGGCCATCGGCTCGGCGAGAGCGCGGCAGGCGGCCCGGTCGCGCGTCGCGCGGAGGCACGCCTGCTCCTTCAGCTCGAAGAGGGTGTGCTGGGCGCCCGGGTGATCGACCCAGTAGTGGACGGCGACGTCCGACGAGACGCCGCGGAAGGGGTCGAGCCGGGCCTCGGGCGTAGCGCCGTCCTCGCTCCCGCTCGCGAACAGGACCGGCCGCGTGATGCCGTCCCACGAGCCGTCGGAGAAGCCGGCGTCGCCCCGGCCCTGGGGCGAGAGCAAGACGAAGGCGAGGGGGCGGTCGTCGGCGTGGCGGAGCGTGGCGCCCTCCCACTGGCGGACGGCGCCGGCGAGCGTGGCCGTGGCGCCCGAGCCGGCCGAGTGGCCCACGACGCCGAGCCGCGCGAAGTCGAGGCGGGCGGCCCACGGCGCGGCGGCCGGGTCGAGCGCCGCGAGGTGGTCGAGGAGGAACGTGAGGTCGTGCGGCCGCTGCCAGTCGTTGAACTTGAACGTCTCGCAGGCCGTGACCCCGATGGCCGCGCACTGGGCCTCGCGCTCGGCCCGCGTGAGCGGCCCGTGGGCGGGGTGGACCGACGCGTAGCCGGCGCCGGCGAGGACCCGGCCCCACACGGGCCCGCTCGTGGCCGGGTCGCGCTTGCCGGGCGCCCCGCCGTGGGACCAGACCACGACGGGGAGCGGGCCGTCGACGCCCTCGGGGTAGTAGACGCGGTACGGGATCGGGCGGGCGCCGTAGACCCGGCCCGAGTCGACCGCCAGCCCGTCGACGTGGCGAACGGCGTGGGAGGGGGTCGGCGCGTAGCCCGCCGGCCCCCCCGGTGCGGGGAGGGGTTGGGCGCAGGCGGTGCCGACGAGGAACGCGAGCGGGAGGAGAGCGGAGCGCATCTAGTGGAGGGCGAGGTGGGAGTCCTAGTCCGTTTCAACGCGGTTCCGCGGGTACTCCACGGGATGCAGAGCCGAGCATTCCAGACTGATCCCTCGGGCCTCGTTCATCACGGGCCGTCCGAAAGGATCGTACCCGTCGCCGTGGATCGTCAGCCCGACGGCGACCTGGTCGCTAGGGCAGGTCACCTTCCGCTCCCAGTCTCCAGAACAGTTCGCACGGGCGTACTCGCCGTACAGGGCCCGATCTGGCTCCACCTCACCAGCGACGTTGCGGCCCACATGGGCGCCCCACACGCGGACCCCCTTGATCCGATCCCGACGCCCATTCATGCACACCTGGACGGCGTGGATAGCTCGGAGTGGGGGGGGCTCGGCATAGAGATCAAGGGTGGGTATGTACGCCACTTCAGAACTACGATCGTTATAGCCGTCCTTGCACTGATCAGCCATCGTCTCAAACTCCCCCTGTCGGCCTAGCCTCTCATCATTCCGCCTTGCCCACCCCGTCATAAAAGCACACGGCGCGTCCTCCTTTTCGTAACCCTCTATGGAGATCAACACTGCTCCGTTTCCTGGGCTCTTCTCGATGACGTGATCGCCCGCGAGCCCGGAGATCGATGTCGACGTGATCTCCCCCGTCGCGACGTAGCCGATCCCGTACTCGTAGCTGTTGGATCGGGTGTCATCGGGGAGGTCGGCGCGGTCGTAGTCGCCGGCCGCGGGGGGGGCGGCGCCGGGGCCCGCCGGGTTC
>JAAXJP010000661.1 GCA_012269805.1 Rubrivirga sp. | reverse complement strand
CGGGGGCCGCCGCGAGCCGCGCCCGCGCCGCCGACCGCGCCACGCGCGCCAGCTTCTCGGCGGGGGCCGCCGGCGCCCCGCGCGACGACCACGCCGACGACCCGCCCGGCCTCGGCGCCGAGGCGGGGAGAGCCGAGGAGGAGCGCGGCCTGTTCGCCTTCGCCGCCGGGCCGCACGCGGGGACGTGCCTCCACGAGATCCTCCAGCACGCCGACTTCTCCGATCTGGACGCGCTCGACGAGGCCGACGGGGAGGACGGATCCGCCCGCCGCGCCATCCGGCGGTCGCTCCTCCAGCACGGCCTGTTGGACGGGAAGGCCCACCGCGCCGAGATCGACGCGGTCGACGAGGTGTGCGGGCTGATCCGCCGGCTGGCCCGGACCCGGGTGGCCGGCCTCGGGCTCTGCCTGGGCGAGCTCGCCGACCCCGCCGGCGCGTCCGAGTGGCGCTTTGTCGCCCCGCTCGGACGGACCACGCCGGCCCGCCTCGCCGACGCCTTCGAGGCCCACGGCGACGATGCGGCCCGCGACTACGGCCGCGTGCTCCGCCGCCTCCGGACCGACGAGGCCCGCGGCCTGTTCGTCGGCTCCGCCGACCGGATCGTCAACGTGGGCGACGCCGACGCCCCGCGGTGGGCCCTGATCGACTGGAAGTCGAACCACCTCGGCTCGACCGCGGCCGACTACGGCGCGGACGCCCTCGCGGAGGCCATGCGCCGGCACCACTACCTCCTGCAGGCCCACCTCTACGCGGCCGGGCTCCACCGGCACCTCCGCGTCCGCCTCGGCGCCGGCTACGACTACGAGCGCGACGTGGCCGGCGTCGCCTACGTGTTCCTCCGGGGCGTCACGGGCGAGCCCGATGCCGGCGTCCACGTCCTGCGCCCGTCGTGCGCGCTCGTCGACGCCCTCGAGGCCGAGCTGTTCGCCCCCTTACCCGATGCCTGACGCCTTGCTCGACGCCCTCGCCGAGGCCGAGGAGGTCCGGCCGATCGACCTCGCGCTGGCCCGCGCCCTCGCCGAGCGCGACCCGTCGGAGGCCGTCGCTCTCGCGGCCGTGCTCGCCTCGGCGGTCCCGCGGGAGGGGCATACGGCGTTCCTCCTGGGCGACTGGGCGGGCGCCCGTCCGTTCGGCGCGGGCACGCGGGCGCCCGAGGCGGCGGCGTGGCGCGAGGTCCTGCGCCGGAGCCCCGTCGTCGCGACGCCGGACGACGTGGCCGGCGGAAGTCTCCGGCCGCTCGTCTGGGTGGCCGGCGACGCGCCCGAGGCGGACCGGGTCGCCCTCGCGCGCCACTGGCGGGCCGAGCGGCGGCTTGGCGAGCGGATCGCATCCCGCCTCGGCGAGGTCCCGGTCGACGCCGAGGCCGTCCGCCCGGCGTTCGAGGCACTGTTCCCTGATCCCGACGGCGATCGGCAGGCGCTCGCGGCCGTCGGCGCGTTGCGGAACCGGTTCGCGGTCGTGGCCGGCGGGCCGGGCACGGGCAAGACGACGACCGTCGTTAAGCTCCTCGCGCTTCTCCTCACGGCCGAGCCCGACCTCGACATCCGCCTCGCCGCGCCGACGGGGAAGGCGGCCGACCGCCTCGGCGGGTCCGTCGCCGCCCGCGCCGCCGACCTGCCCGTGTCCGAGGCCGTCCGCGAGCGGATCCCGACGGAGGCCGTCACGCTCCACCGCCTCCTCGGCTACTCGCCCTCGCGTCGCCGCTTCCTGCGCGACGCCGCCTCGCCGCTCGCCGCCGACGTGGTCGTCCTCGACGAGGCGTCGATGGCCGACCTCGCCCTGTTCGACGCGCTCGTCGGGGCGCTCCGTCCCGAGGCCCGGCTGATCCTGCTCGGCGACCCGGACCAGCTGCCGAGCGTCGGCGCGGGGGCCGTCCTGGGCGACCTCGCGGCCACGCCGACGCGCGCCGCCATCGGCTCCGGGCTCCACGCATTGGCCACGTCGCTCGGTCTCGGAGGGTTCGAACGCGCGCCCGAGGCGGACCCGGTCGCCGACGCGGTGGTCCATCTCACCGTCTCCCACCGATTCGCGGCCGACTCCGGCATCGGCGCCCTCGCGCGGGCGGTCAACGACGGCGACGAGGCGGCAGCCCGGGCGGCGCTCTCGGGTGCCTTCCCCGACGTGGCGCTCCTCGACGCCGACCCCGAGACGGTCTGGGCGTTCGTCCGCCCCCAGGCCGAGGCGCTCTGTGGGGACGGCCTCGACCGGGCGGCGACGCTGGCGGCCGTCGGCGCCACGCGCGTGCTGGCGCCGACGCGGGGCGGCACGCGCGGCGTCCACGCGCTCAACGCGTTCGTCGAGCGGCGGCTGGTCGACGTCGGGCTCCGGCCCTCGCTGTACAGCCGGTTTTACCACGGCCGCCCGATTCTCGTCGCGGCCAACGACTACGACCTCGGTCTCTTCAACGGTGACCTCGGTGTGGTGTGGGCACGCGACGGCCGGCCCGTCGTCTTGTTCGAGGACCGTGACAGGGGCGGCGTTCGCGAGGTGAGCCCGGCGCTCCTGCCCGAGCATGAGACGGCGTGGGCGATGACCGTCCACAAGAGCCAGGGCTCGGAGTTTGACCGGGTGCTCCTGGTGCTGCCCGAGGCCGGCACCGCTCAGGCCGAGCGGCTGACGCGCGAACTCGTCTACACGGCCATCACGCGCGCGAAGGGCGGGGGAGAGGGCGTCGCGCTCGGCGTCGCGGGAGACCCCGGCCAGCTGCTCGTCGCGTCACGCGAACGCGTGTCGGGGCTCCGCGCGGCCCTCTCGGCCTCGGTGACACAGGCGGACGAATAGCCGAGGTGGACGAGGCCGCCGCGAATTGCGGCCTCCGACTGGCGCCCGCCAGGGCATCGCGCGGACCTTCGGGACTCGACTTCCTTCCCCCGATGGCCCTCCACCCCGACAGCCGCGCCGTCCACGCCGGGCGCGGCGCCCTCCGTCGCCTCGGCGTCCCCGCCCCCCCCCTCGCCCTCTCGCCGCCGTTCCCGGTCGCGTCGCGCGCCGCCGCCG
>JAAXJP010000159.1 GCA_012269805.1 Rubrivirga sp. | reverse complement strand
CTCCTACTGAGGGCGCGCTCGTCCCCCTGGATAAAGTAGTAGGCGTTGGGATGTTGGGAGTCGTGAACCCAGGGGGCGGTCTGGTGACCAGTTGCAATAACGGCACTAAAATCCGAAAGGTCGGCCGCCTCCAGCGTCGCGGGCTCCGCGGTTTCGACCCCGCTGGCTCCGAACCGCCGACCGGCGACGCCGTGCAGCAGGTCCCGCGTGACGATGGCCCACTCGCGGACGCGGGGCCACAAGCCGGGCGCGCGTCGGGGGGCGAGTACGGAGACGTCGTGCCCCCGGTCGGCCAGCCCTTCGGCGTGGCGCATCACGACCGACACGCCACCCATCGGCACGCGGGCCGGTGCCGGGAGCACGAACGCGATTCGCACTACAACACCACGAGGTCCGTCGGGAGCGGCGTCAGGTTGTCGCAGCCACCGTCCCGGAGCACGACGACGTCCTCGATTCGGATGCCGAACCGGTCGGGGAGGTACACCCCCGGCTCGATCGTCACCGTCGCCCCGGCCGGGAGCCGGTGCGCCACCTGCTGGGACAAACGCGGCCATTCGTGGACCTCAATCCCGACGCCATGCCCGAGGCTGTGAGTAAAGTACTCCCCGAGCCCGTCGGCCTCGATCACGTCGCGGGCGACGGCGTCGAGGTCACGGCCCGTCATCCCCGCCTCCGCGCCGTCAATCGCCGCTCGCTGCGCCGTCCGGACCGTCTCGTAGGCTGCCCGCTCCACCTCACCGGGCTCACCAACGGCGACCGTTCGCGTGAGGTCGGAGCAGAACCCCTCGAGAACGCCGCCCATGTCGAGCACGACCAGGTCGCCGGCGTTGATCGTCCGCGACGACGGCCGGGCGTGCGGGAGCGCGCCGTGCGGCCCCGCCGCGACGATCGGCTCGAACGACATCGCCGATGCGCCGCGCTGGAGGTGCTGGTAGACGATCTCGGCGGCGATGGCTTGCTCCGAGATGCCCGGCGCGATGTACGGCAGGATGGCGTCGAACACCTCACAGGTCAGCGCCTGCGCTTGGCGGACCGCCTCGACCTCGGCCTCGGTCTTGGCCGCGACCGCCTCGGAGAGCAGGTCGCGCACCGCCACGAGGTCGATGCCCCCGAACGCTCTCCTCCAGTCGTCCGAGGCGGCCAGCGTCACGTGCTCGGCCTGGACGACGGCACGGGAGGCGTCCCCCAGCAGGTCGTGGTCCCCGGCCCAGGCCGCGAGCGGCCCGTCGGCCACGTGGACGTCGGCCCCGTCCACCTCGGCGCGGGCCTGGGACGTGTAGCGGCCGTCCGTCACGAAGTGCGCGGCGGCCTCCGTGACGAGGAGGAGCCCGTTCGAGCCGGTGAACCCGACCGCCCACCTCAGATCCGGTGGGTGCGACAGGAGGACCGCGTCGGCGCCGTGCTGGGCGGCGAGCTCGCGGAGCGTGTCGAGGCGCGCGGTCACGAGCGCGTGGAGTAGTTGGGCGACTCCTGCGTGATCGTGACGTCGTGCGGGTGGCTCTCCCGGAGGCCGGCGCCCGTGATGCGGACAAACTGGCCGCGTTCTTGGAGCGCCTCGACCGAGTCGCAGCCGCAGTACCCCATCGCCGCCCGGAGGCCGCCGACCATCTGGTAGGTGATCTCCGAGAGCATCCCCTTGTACGGCACCCGACCTTCGATCCCTTCCGGGACCAGCTTCTTGAGGTCGTCCTCGGCGTCCTGGAAGTAGCGGTCCTTCGAGCCCGCCTCCATCGCGCCGAGCGAGCCCATCCCGCGGTAGTTCTTGTAGCGGCGGCCCTCGTACAACACCGTCTCGCCCGGGCTCTCTTCGACGCCCGCGAACAAGCTCCCGATCATCACGGTCGAGGCTCCGGCGGCGAGCGCCTTCGGGATGTCGCCGGTCTGCTTGATCCCGCCGTCCGCAATCACGGGCACGTCGTAGCGGCGGGCCGCCTCCGCACATTGGAGGATCGCCGTCAGCTGCGGCACGCCCACGCCGGCGACGACGCGGGTCGTACAGATCGAGCCGGGACCGATCCCGATCTTGACGGCGTCGGCGCCGGCGAGGATGAGGTCCTCGGTTCCCTGGGGCGTGGCGACGTTGCCCGCGACGACCTCGAGGCCGTCGAAGTCGGCCTTGATCCGCTCGACCATCGTCAGCACGCCCTCCGAATGGCCGTGGGCCGTGTCGACGACGACGAAGTCGGTCCCGGCCTCGGCCAGCGCCGTCACGCGGTCGATCGTGTCCGGCGTCACGCCGACGGCGGCGCCCACGAGAAGGCGTCCGAACTCGTCCTTTGCGGCGTCCGGGTGCTTCTTCTTTTTCTGGATGTCCTTGAACGTGATCAGCCCCTTGAGGAAGCCGGCGTCGTCGGTGACGGGGAGCTTCTCGATCTTGTGCTCCTGCAGGATGGCCTCGGCCTCGTCGAGCGTCGTCCCGACCGGGGCCGTGACCAGCCCGTCGACCGTCATGATGTCCTGGAGAAAGACGCCGTTGTCGGGCTGGAACCGGAGGTCGCGGTTCGTGACGATCCCGACGAGCCGCCGCTCGTGGTCGACCACGGGGATCCCGCCGATCGAGTAGCGCGCCATCCGCTCCCGTGCATCGCCGACCGTGTCTCCCGGGCGGAGGACGATCGGGTCGAGGATCATCCCCGACTCGCTCCGCTTCACGCGCCGGGCCTCGCGGGCCTGGAGCTCCGCCGGCATGTTTTTGTGGAGCACGCCGACGCCGCCTTCCCGTGCGATCGCGATGGCCAGGTCGGCCTCCGTGACCGTGTCCATGGCCGCCGCCACGAGCGGGATGTTGAGGGAGAGGCTCCGCGTCAGCCGCGTCTGCGTGCGGACCTCACGCGGCATGACGGCGCTCCGCGCGGGGACGAGCAGGACGTCGTCGTAGGTGAAGCCCTCGTAAGCGATTTTGTTCATGGGGGCAAGGGGCATGGGGGACGAGGCAAGGGGCAGGACAAGAGAGCCCGATGCCTCTTGCCCATTCCCGCTTGCCCTCTCAGAACACGACGG
>JAAXJP010000047.1 GCA_012269805.1 Rubrivirga sp. | reverse complement strand
GGGCTGGTGACAGTGCCAAACACCGGCGCTCCCGCCACGGGCGCATCACGGACCGCCGCCGACGGTATGGGCGTTCGGTCACGGTTCTGTGTCGACGGCCCCGACTCCGCGCATGCCCGACCTCGGCGTTCCCCTCCGGCCTCGGCACGTCAACGCCGCCGGCGTCCGGCTCCACGTCGTCGAGGCCGGACCGGCGGACGGGGACCTCGTGCTCCTTCTCCACGGCTTCCCCGAGTTCTGGTACGGATGGCGGCACCAGCTCCCGGTCCTGGCGACGGCCGGCTACCGCGTCTGGGCGCCCGACCAGCGCGGCTACGGGCTCTCGGACGCGCCGCCTGCGATCTCGGCCTACACGCTCGACCGGTTGGCCGACGACGCGCTCGCGCTCCTCGACGCGGCCGGCGCTGAGCGGGCCCGCGTGGTCGGCCACGACTGGGGTGCCGTCGTGGCGTGGTGGCTGGCGCTGCGGGACCCCGAACGCGTCGAGCGGCTGGGGGTCCTCAACGTGCCGCACCCGGTCGCCTTCCGCCAGTTCCTGCGGCGGCCGTCGGTGCAGTGGCTCAAGAGCGGGTACATGGCCTTCTTCCAGCTTCCCGTCCTCCCCGAGCTCGCGCTCCGCCGGCTCGGCACGCGGGCACTCCGGGCCACGAGCGCGCCCGGCACGTTCTCGGAGGCGGACCTCGCGCGCTACCGCGCGGCGTGGGCTCGGCCCGGCGTCGCGAGCGGGATGCTGAACTGGTACCGCGCTGCCGCGCGCTACGGCCTCGGCGGCCGGGAGCTCGACCCGACGGTCCGGCTCCCGACGCTCCTTCTCTGGGGCGACGCCGACGCTGCGCTCGACGCCCGCCTCGCCCCGCGCTCCGCCGCCCTCTGCGCCGACGTTCGGCTGCGGGTGCTACCCGGCGTGTCGCACTGGGTCCAGCACGAGGCGCCCGACGCGGTCAACGAGGAGCTGCTGGCGTTCCTCGGCGCACCCCGAGAGGGAGCCGCGGCCGCCCGGCCGGCCGCGCCGTAGGGGCCCACCGTTGGCGTCCTTGTCGGCGCGGCGTCCGGTGCTCCCGCCGCGGCGCCGAGGCGGGCGGGGGCAGTCGAGGACGCGGACCCTCAGGTGCGACGGGTGCTCCGGCGACACGAACACCCGGTGCGTCGCGGTCTGGTAGTCGGCCTCGGTCGCCTCGGCGATGGGCATGAACCGCTGCGGATTCCGGTCGACCATCGGGAACCACGAGCTCTGGACCTGGACCATCATCCGGTGGCCGCGCTTGAACGTGTGAGCCACGTCCTGCATGTCGAACGTGACCTCGGTCACCTCGCCCGGCACGAACGGCGCGGGGTCCGAAAAGCTGTCCCGGAACTTGCCGCGCATCACCTCGCCGCGGACGAGCTGCTGGAAGCCGCCCATCGGGACCGAGCAGTCGCCGTCGGGCCGCCGGCACTCGGCGTCCCCGGGGTAGACGTCGATGAGCTTGACGACGAAGTCGGCGTCGGTGCCGGTCGTCGTGACGAAGAGCGAGGCGAACAGGTCGCCGGCGAGCGTCACGTCCTCCTCGAGGACGGGCGACTCGAACACGAGCACGTCGGGCCGGGTCGCGGCGAAGCGCTGGTCCTGCACCACGTACCGGTCGTCGCGGGTGACGACGATCTGGGGCGTGTGGGGGACCGGCTTGAACGGGTCGGAGACGTACTCGGCAAAGAGGCCGCCCTCGGTCGGCGCGTCGAAGCCGAGGCCGCCGCCGGGCTGGAGGTACAGGTTCGCCTCGCGCGCTTCGCGCGGCGGCCACGCGTCGAAAAAGCGCCAGCGGTTGGCGCCGGTCAGGAAGACCGACGCCTCGGGCAGGTCCGGCTCGCCGTCGCCCTTGAGGAAGGCGTCGAAAAACGGGGCCTCGACGTTCTCGCGGTACCACACGGCCGTCTCCTGGCCGAAGGCGAGGTCGCCGTAGGTCGCGCCGTCGCCGCGGGCCCAGCCGCCGTGCCACCACGGGCCCATCGCGAGGTAGCTCGGCCCGGACGTATTCGCCTCGACGGCGCCGTACGTTTTGAGCGGCCCGTAGAGGTCCTGCGCGTCGAACCAGCCGCCGGTCACGAGGACGGCCGGCCGCACGTCATGGAGGTGGGGGAGCGGCGTCCGGGCCTGCCAGTAGGCGTCGTACGTGTCGTGCTCGATGATCTCCTGCCAGAGGTCGTTCTGGCCGTCGAAGAACCGGTCGTTGACGGTGCTGAGCGGGCCGAGGTCGAGGTACCAGTCGTAGCCGTCGGGCGTGCCGTAGTCGCGGAAGCTCGGGGCCCGCTCGGTCGTCGGCTCCGGGCGCGCCGCGCCGTACGACGAGACGAAGCTGAACGTGGCCTGGAGCTGGAACGCCCCGTTGTGCCGGCGGTCGTCGCCGATCCACCAGTCGGTCACGGGCGCCTGCGGCGAGACGGCCACGACGGCCGGGTGCGCGTCGAGGAGCGCGTGCGTGGCGTAGAACCCGGGCGCCGAGATCCCCCAGACGCCCACGCGGCCGTTGGTCGGGACGTTCTCCAGGAGCCACGCGACCGTGTCGTAGGCGTCGGTGCTCTCGTCGATCTGTCCGGCCGTCTTGTTCGGGATGTGCGGGCGGACGGCCACGAAGTCTCCCTCCGACATCATCTTCCCGCGGACGTCCTGGTACACGAACACGTACCCGTCGCGCATGAGCGTTTCCGACGGCCCGAGCGAGCTTTTGACCTCGTCCTCGCCATAGGGCCCGACGCCGTAGGGCGTCCGCTGGAACAGGATCGGGTGCGGACCGGGCGCCTTCGGGACGTAGATCGAGGTGAACAGGCGGACGCCGTCGCGCATCGGCACCATCCGCTCCATCTTGGTGTAGTGCTGGCGGACCCAGTCGGCCTGGGCGTCGGCGGAGGGCATGAGGGCGAGAGCGAGGACGAGGGGGACGAGGCGTCGGAGCGTAAGCATCAGGCGCGCGAGGCGGAATGGGAGCCCGAAAGGTAGCGGGAGAGGGCAGACGGGCCGGAGCGCGTGGTGTACCC
>JAAXJP010000445.1 GCA_012269805.1 Rubrivirga sp. | reverse complement strand
GTCACGATCTTGACGCGCCACGGGCTGCCGGTCCCGTCCGAGACGAGGTGGAAGCCGAGCTCGCCCTTCGGGCTCTCGATGGCGTGGTAGGCCTCGGCGCCCTTCGGCGGCGCGACGCCCGTGTCCGTCATCATGAAGTCGTGGATCATGCCCTCCATCGAGTAATAGACCTCGTCCTTGGAGGCGTAGGCCGCCTTCGCGTTGTCCACGCGGATGGGCCCCTGGGGCAGCTTCTGGAGGCACTGCCGGATGATCTTGACCGACTCCTCCATCTCCTCGACGCGCACGAAGTAGCGCGCCAGCGAGTCGCCCTCGGTCCGCATCGGGATGTCGAAGTCGACCCGGTCGTAGACGAGGTAGGGCTCGAAGATGCGGAGGTCGTGCGGGACGCCCGAGGCGCGGAGGTTCGGCCCGGTGTAGCCCTGCTCGATGACCTCCTCGCGCGAGAGGACGCCGACGCCCTCGTTCCGGTCGATCCAGATCCGGTTGCGGTTGAGGAGCTTTTTCCAGTCGGCGATCTGCTGCTCGAACTCATCGCAGAAGCTCTCGATCATGGAGAGCGCGGCCGGCGAGAAGTCGAACGCGAGCCCGCCGATGCGGGAGTGCGAGACGGTAAACCGGGCGCCGGCGACCTCGTCGAAGATGGAGTAGATCTCCTCGCGGTACTTGAACGTCCAGAGGAAGACCGAGAGCGCGCCGGCGTCCATGACCATCGTGCCCGCCCAGAGGAGGTGCGACGAGATCCGCGCCAGCTCGCAGCCGATCGTCCGGAGCCACTGGGCCCGCTCGGGGACCTCGATGCCGGCCAGCTTCTCGACGGCGAGGCACCACGCCACGTTGTTCGAGTAGGGCGACATGTAGTCCATGCGGTCCGTGTAGGGCATGAACTCCTGGTACGTCTTGACCTCGGCCAGCTTCTCGATGCCGCGGTGGAGGTACCCGATGTCGACGAGGCACTTCTCGATCGACTCGCCGTCGAGCTGGATCACGCAGCGGAGGGCGCCGTGCGTGGCCGGGTGCTGGGGCCCGAGGTTGAGGATCATCCGGCTCTCGAGCGGGTCCTCGCCCCGGCCGGCCACCATGGGGACGGCGCTCCCGCTGGCCCCGTCGCCGGCGGCGTCGAGGCCGACCGCCTCGGCGCCGCCCTCCGAGGGCTCGTCGGGGCGGACGCTGGAGGGGGCGCGCTTCGTGGCGCCCGGGATCTCGACGTGCGTGTGCCGGTCGGCGAGGGCCTGGTAGAGCGCGGCGTTGTGGCGCGGCCAGAACGTGAAGAGGTCCTCGGACGTGCCGGGCGCGGCCGCGTGGGCGTTGGGCGTGTTCTGGTCGGTGACGGCCATGGTCGGGGTGGGGTCGGGAGACCTAGTCGAGGTCGGCGTCGAGGTCGTGCGGGATCTGGCCGTGCGCGCGTGGGAACGGGTCGGCCTGGAGCTCGCCGTCGGGCGTGCCGGCCGGGAGCGGGAGGCTGCCGGGGATGCCGAGCGTCGGGAATTCCTTTCGGGCCGGGTGGTACTCGAAGTCCTCCGGCATGTAGATCCGGCGGTGGTCCGCCAGGCCCTCGAACCGGATGCCCATCATGTCCCACGCCTCGCGCTCGTGCCAGTTGGCGCCGGGGTAGACGTGGGTGACGGTCGGCACGACGGGGTCGTCCTCGTCGACGCGGACCTTCAGACGGATCCGCTTTTTGGCCTCGAGCGCGCAGAGGTTGTAGAACACCTCGAACCGGTCGTCCTCGGTGAACCGGTCGATCGTGCCGACGTCGGTGAGGTAGTCGAAGCCGACCTCGTCGTGGAGGAACCGGCAGACGTCCTCGATCCGCCCCTTCTCGACGTAGACCGTCGTCTCGCCGGCGTACCCGACGACCTCATGGATCGCGTCGCCGAACGCGTCCTGAAGCGCCTGGATGACGTTGGGGACGACCCACGTCGCCTTGGCGTGCGGGTTCTCCTTCTGGAGCCGCTCCATCTCGCCGGCCAGCGCCGAGCGCGGCGTAAAGTGGAACTTCAGCGTCTGCGTCTGCTGCGCGGGGTCGACGAACGGCGCGTCGTCCGGGCCGCCGACGAGGGCGTCGGCGATGGGCTGGAGCGCGGCCGACGGCTGCGGCGTCTCCTCGGGCGTGGGGCGGTCGGTCTCGGCCATGGTTACGCGGTCACGGGCTGGCCTGCGGGCGTCACGATCCGGCCTTCGACGAGCCGGTTCGGCTCGTCCTTGAACCGGACGTCCTTCGCGACGGACTCCGTCACGCGGATCTTCTCCTGGATGTCCATGAGTGCGTGGAGGATGGCCTCCGGGCGCGGCGGGCAGCCGGGGATGTAGACGTCGACGGGGACGAAGTTGTCGATCCCCTGGACGACGCCGTAGCACCGGTGCATCCCGCCCGTCGAGGCGCAGGCGCCCTGGGCGATGCACCACTTCGGCTCGGCCATCTGGTCCCAGATCCGCCGGACCGTGTGGGCCATCTTGTGGGAGCACCACCCGGCCACGATCATGAGGTCGGCCTGGCGCGGGCTGAACCGCATGGCCTCCGACCCGAACCGGGCGGCGTCGTACTTCGGGCCGGCGAACCCCATCATCTCGATCGCGCAGCACGCGAGGCCCATGGGCATGGGCATGAGGGAGTTCGAGCGGGCCCAGTTGACGACGGAGTCGACCGTCGTGGTGAGAAAGCCGCCTTCTTCGCTAAACATGGCGTTGCGTGGTCGTGTCTGGACTGTACCGGGGCGGGCGCACCCGGTTCGGTCGGGGTCCCGTTTTCAAACGGGACTGAAAGTCGATTAGTCCCAGTCGAGCCCGCCCTTCTTGACGTCGTAGAGCAGCCCGACCACGAGGATCAGGATGAACACGCCGATCACGCTGAGCGACGCGAGCGCGGCCCCGCCGCCGGCCTCGAGGAATGTCCGGAACGAGACGGCCCACGGGTAGAGGAACACGAGCTCGACGTCGAACACGATGAAGATCATCGCGACGAGGTAGAACTTGACCGAGTACCGGTCGCGGGCCGTGCCCACGGGGTCC